>CAYOVU010000144.1:0-5951 GCA_964407505.1 uncultured Acidobacteriaceae bacterium
TCCGCAATCTTGAACCATGATCCCAGCACAACGTTGGCGGTTTTGCGAGCTACTCCCGGCAGGGTGAGCAGGTCCTGCATGTTGTGAGGAACCTGGCCTCCAAAGTCGGCGACGATCTTCTTCGCCGCACCGACAACCGATTTCGATTTGTTACGGAAAAAACCGGTCGAGCGGACGTCAGGCTCGAGTTGTTCGGGTGTGATCGCCGCGAAAGCCTCGACCGTGGGATATTTGCGGAAAAGTTCCGGCGTAACGCGGTTGACGTTGGCATCGGTCGATTGTGCGGAGAGAATGGTCGCGACCAGCAACTCCCACGCGCTGGTATGCGTAAGGGCGCAAACAACGTTGGGATAGAGCTGGTCGAGCCGCTTCAGAATTTCGGCGACGCGCTCGGGTGCGATGGGATTGTAACGACGAGCGCCGCCTGTTCGGGCCGCCGTCTCAGAAGGCAATCGAGGTTTCCGGCGCGGCCCCGGAGATTTGTCTGCCATCTTTACGGGGCGTGCGGGAGCGATTCGCTTCGGAATTCGTCCCTGCCGAGGCTGCCTAGGTGTGATTCCTCGTGCCATAGAGCAATCATCTTAGCAAACTAGGGCGCGCCGAGCCTCTAGCCGAGACACCCAACATATAATTAGGTGAAGCTAGTAGATGAAGCCGTCTCTCAAATCTCCTTGACATCTTTTACGTTGGGGGGGATACTCTGGCAAAAAGGCAGCTATAACATGAAGAAATTCTGGCTCATCCCGTGGTTGCTCTAACCTTTTCCCCACTTAGGACGTCGGCCGACATCACACAGCAGCCGACTTGTGCCCCGTCCTATGAGACGTGCGGTTACAACAGCGGCTGCTTGAGTTGCCACGCATCCGCCTATATAACGTACGTGTGTCAGGACGGGACGAGGTACACTGTTGCTGGCGGCTGCTGCCAATGCACCTAGGGTGTACCGTTTGTGTTTGTCCCAGTTCGCTAGTACGGATTTGACGTAGGAGGTTTTCCATGAAATCCGCTCTATTTTGCCTGATCGCCGCAGTCGCCCTATGTGGAACGTTGTGCTCAGCACAATTTACTCCCGTGGTTGCAAAGCAACGAACAGTCGAGGACGTGCTCGGCGAAAATGGAAAAGTCCTGTTACACCAGGAGAATTTGGAAACCTACCTTCGAAACTCCAAGGGAGCCACTCTGACCCAAAGCTATTCTGTGCTGAACGGCAAATCCACGCTGGAATCGGGGCGACTTTTTGATTTTGACCGCCACAAAGAGTACGTCCTTAACTATCGCCGGCACGAGGCAATCCCGCATTTGGACCTGCCGCTCAAACCAGGTCCCGACTTCCTGCAAAATGCCAAGGGCTCGCTCGGCGAGGAAACGATCAACGGCATCGACTGTGCGATCGATCCTATGTACCAGCTAATGGACGATGGCACGAAGCGACAGACTGGAAAAGTGTGGAATTCACGGGAACTCGGCATCAGCATCAAGCAGGATTCCATTCTTGAGCCGCCCGGATCGCAACGAATCCACCAAATCGTGGAACTTTATGACATCTCTTTCGTCGAGCCCGACCCAAACGAGTTTGATCTTGACAAGAATTTTTCTGTTCTGGAAAAGAAATCGGCGCAGGCTTGCGCTAAGCCCGGCGCTACCTCGGCGCTTTCGGGCCCAGTCGAGTGAAACGAGGTCGGCTCGCCTCATTCCAGGCGTGACTTGGGCCAATCAGCGCGTAGTCCCTCAGTAACCATGGAGGGATTGACGCCCAATATTCCCCCCGGTAGTCTTGAATCAAACCAAATCATTTAGGGAACAACGGTGGCCGTGAGCTCCATTCAACTCGGGCAGGTTTGGCGCAGTGACGCCGATGGCCAGGATTATCTCGTCACCAAGGTCTACAGCGAAGTGTTCACGCAATACGCCATGCTGCGGCCCGCCGGGATCACCGCTCCCGACGCTCCTACCGTACGCCTCAAAGTGACCAAGACTCCGCAAGGCGCGGCGTTGCCCGGCTACACGTTTACGCAGGACGGTTCATTCTAGGCAAGGCATTCCGTTGCAAATTTCCGTTACACTTGAATTCTAGTACCTGGTACCCAATACCCAGTTCTTGGTCCGAGAGGTTTGACTGGGTACTCGGTACTGACAACTGCTTCTCCCAATGACCGAAAAACTCCTGGCAATCATCTTCGTATTCATCAACTCCGTGATCAGCGTAACCGGCTACGGAGGTGTGACGTTGCTCATGGCGATCGAGTCGGCGTGCATCCCGTTGCCCTCGGAACTGATCATGCCATTCGCCGGCTACCTGGTTTTTACCGGCACGTTCAAGTTGCTCTGGGTTGCAACGGCCGGGGCGCTCGGATGCAATCTGGGATCGTTGGTGGCCTACGAAATCGGATGCTATGGCGGTCGCCCGCTGGTCGAGCGCTACGGTCGCTGGATTCTGATGGGCCACCGCGAACTCGATTGGGCCGACCGCTTCTTTCTGCGCTGGGGATATCTGGCAGTCTTCATCGGGCGGCTGCTGCCGGTCATTCGAACGTTCATCGCGTTACCGGCAGGAGTCGCACGCATGCCCCGCGGCCGATTTCACATTTACACTTTCCTAGGTTCGTGGCCTTGGTGTCTTGGACTTGCCTATCTCGGAATGAAGCTTGGGGAGAACTGGCGCGAGCTGGGAAAATACTTCCACAAGTTCGATGCGGTGATTGGCGTAGTGCTGTTGGCGGGTGCGATCTATTTTGTCTGGACGCATTGGCAGAATAGAATTCGTCAGGCATCAGCTATCAGTCGTTCGTAGACTTCTGACAACACGGTGCTCCGATGGGGACTGCGGCAAGACGGCTTCGTTTTTTACAGATTGCGTGTATCGTGATGCTTCTCGTGTGCGTCGGCGCTAGTCGCCTGGGAAGGCACGAATGGCGCGGTAAGCTGACTCCCGCTCATTACGTAATGATTGTGGGTGCGATCTGGTCAGCCGTGTCCGGTTTCGTGCTAGCGCACAGGATCGCCAACAGGCCAACAGAATCCCGGGGGCCCTCGGCAGCCTCGACACCATTCACTCGCTGGAGGGCGGGAAACATTTGGCGGATCTGGAGCGCAACTATGGTCGGAGCGTGGGCCCTCCTTCTCAGTGAGTTTGCTGGCCCGCCGTGGCTCGTCAATGTTTTCTTCGCGGTCGGACTCCTGTTGCTACTAGTGTGGAGTCCTGGAGCAGAACCAGCCCAAACGCCTTACCCTCTAAGAATCACGTCGGACGCTCAGAGCTAAATCCGCTTCGCCAACTGCGATCCTATGATCTGCCACCTGCCATCACGCTTCACCACCACATCCATGTAGATGTAGCCAACAGGGAAGCGGCGCCCGCCCTGCTCCACATCATCTTCTTCCGAGCCATGCACAATCGCTACATCTTGGCTCAGCAGACGAATTCTCCGGCCTGTCGAGGTCATTGACAAATATCGGATCACTCCGGTCTTGAGATTGTTCAACACGTCTTGTTTGGTGAAGACGTCTCCCGTCTCGTCGTATTGCAGGTAATCGTCGGCGAAGATGCGCGAGAGTTCGGCGACGTCGGCGGCGACCAGAGCGCGATCGCCGTCCTCAAAGAGCTTCAGGATTTGCTGCTCGTCATTGGCCATATTCAAATTGTCATCCTGAGCGAAGTTGCCGGTCGCGCCAGCGATCGGCAACGCAGTCGTAAGGATCCCTACCTTACCAACGCTGACGGCGCATTGTCGACCGCGTGTTCTCGCACCATCTTTCTCCGTCGAATCACGCCAAGGCTTATAAGCGACTAGCTTTGACCTGTACGACTCAGTAGTGTACAAGCTAAGTCATTCCAATCGCACAAGGAGTCATTCACCATGCGTCGTGCTCTTGCCGCCGTGCTGTTTTTCGCTATTGCTTTGCCTATCGTTTCCCAGGCGCAATCTCCCGCGTCATCTGACAAACCGTTCGTCGTCGAGTACTACTACAAAACCAAGTGGGGACACGCGGACGAATTTCTAAAACTTTTTAAGAAAAATCATTATCCGGTTCTCAAGAAAGAAACTGAGATGGGCCGTATTGCCAAGGTCTGGATGGATCAACCGCGCTACCACACTACGGAAGACGGCCGCTGGGATTTCCGCGTTACCATCGTCTTCAAGAATGCAACCGTAGCCAACGAGCCCTTCGATGAGGCGGCGCTTCAGAAACAAATGTATCCCGACCATGAAACCTTTCAGCGAGAAGAACAACGGCGCTTTGAGATTCTCGATGCGCATTGGGATTTGCCGGTGAAAACGGTGGAGTTAGACAAATAGTGCCTGGCGAGAGCTCGGCACTGCGATGCATCTCGTTCGCCGAAGATGTTACAAGTAGATGACAATCATCCGGGAAATCCTTTATAGCGCTCATTGAAATTTGGAATTAGACAGAGCCCGCTTAGTGTCCATATTCTTAACCATGGACAGCTTATTATCGGTTGAGGACTCACATGTAGATTTGCTGCACGAAATCGGTACTCGTCTAGCCACTGCGGACGGCTTCCACGAAGTGCTGACTCGTGTTGTCGATTTCGCTTCCGCGCTGGTAAAGTGCGATTCCTGCCTGATTTATGTTCTCGAGGGCGAAGACCTCGTCCTGCGAGCCTCGAAAAGTCCGCATCCTGAAATTGTGGATCGGCTCAAACTCCGCGTCGGACAAGGGATTACGGGATGGGTGGCCGAACATCACGAGCCTGTCGCGGTTTCCGAAAAAGCGGCGCTCGATCCCCGTTTTCAGTTTTTCCACGAATTGCCCGAGGATAGCTACGAAGCGTTTTTGTCAGTGCCATTGATGTGCCGCGGTCGAGTCGTGGGCGTCATCAACCTGCAGCATCGGCAGCCGCACGTTTTTCGGCGGCGTGAAATTCGTCTGATCTCGACCATTGGATTTCTAGTGGGCGCAGAGATCGAGATGGCGCGGCTGGAAGATGCGAACTCCAACCTGTGGGAACAATTGCAGACTCGCAAAGTTGTGGAGCGCGCAAAAGGAATCCTGCAACGCGAGCTAGGACTGAGTGAAGAACAGGCCTACCTTACCTTGCAACGGCAGAGCCGGCAAAAGCGCAAGGCGATGAAAGAAATTGCTGAAGCCATCGTGCTCAGCGACGAAGTGAAGGGCAATGCTCCCTCGCCTAAATTGACCTGAGGACGTGACGGCTTCATGTCACGCCGCTATATGTTTTCAGCTCTCAGCGTTAGCAATTGGCAGTTAGCAGCTAGCACATGACGAAATGCTAGCTGCCAAACGCTAATTGCCAATTGCTAGTTACTCGCTACAAACAAACCGAGAGCAGATTTGGGATCTGCTCTCGGTTCTTGGCAGCGGCCGAACTAGCGGGCGGCGGATAGGGTCGTGGTTGCGACCGTCTTTGCTACCTCGTGAGTTTCGGCCGGTACGGCAAAGTGCAGCGTCATCCCGAACTCAGGAAGCTGCAGGCTGCTGACAAAGCTTCCGCTCGGCCGCGAAACGACCACCAGTCGGCTGACATCGGAAGGATGCGAAACTTCGGTATCGGTCACCAGCAGCATGAAGCCAGTTCCGTGGCCGCTCACATCACGCACCATCAGTAGTTCTGACGGCCCCTGGGATCCCATGGTGAAACGGTACTTTCCCGCCGGCACAATGGCATTCTGCCAATGCACCTCGTGGTCCAGAGTGAAGCTGCCGGCCGCCTCTTGAGCGGAAGCCAAGCTGGGCGCGAAGTTCAATGCACTTACAGTCAAAACCGCGGCGTAGACGTACTTGCGAATCGATTTCATTAGCGTCTCCTGTTCTCTTCTCTTTAAGCGAGGAAGAGCGTGTCTGAAGAGCACACTACCGGCGCAAAGCCAAGTGGCGTGGGCTCAGATTTGAGTGGAGAACTACAGGGTCAGGAGAATTGCAATACCGACATCGGGGCCGGCACGCAAACATCAGCTTCGTAACGCCGG
>CAYOVU010000145.1:0-28652 GCA_964407505.1 uncultured Acidobacteriaceae bacterium
AGAACTCCTTGATTCTTCAAACCGAGAGACGCGTTGCATCACGCCAGGAAATAGGACATGTACCAAACCGGCCACCGAAGCCAGGACGGGCGCCGAATCTCGATCTACTTCAGGCCAGCAGCAATCGCCTTGGTGAGGGACGCGCTGGCATCGTCATCATTCAGCGCCCACACATAGGCGCCGCCAAGCTTGTGCTTCTTGATGTAGGCCGTCTTAGTTGCAACCGCAGCAGGATTGTCGTACGTGTAGAAGGTTCCGTCGGTCGGGTTGTAAATCGTGGCTCCCACTCTCGCCGAATCGTACCAGGCGACATAACCATCTCGATGCGTAAGGTTCTCGATAGTCGAGTAAGTAGCGAACCCCGCAGTCAAAATCGTGTCACAACCGGGGGAAGCATGGGCCTTGTCGGGATTCGGGCATTCGCCCGACCCGTCGGCCAAGAGCACAGGGGATGGGCCGGTCGCGTTCTGGTACAAGCCATGGTTCTGGCTAGGAACGCCCGTCCAGCCCACCCCATACAATGGCAAACCGATGGTGTATTTGGCCGCAGGCACGCCCGCCTTGAGATAAGCCTTCACCGTTGCATCAATGTACCGGTCATCGGCAAACGCAGGGTCCGCAGCCGTGTCGTACAGAGACGACGACTCATTGGTCTGCTTTTCTTCCGCTGAGGCGTAGTCGTAACCGTCGATCGTGAGGAAGTCCACTTGCGCTGCAGCAGCTTTAAGATCGATGTTGACATACTTCTTCGGGCTTGCTGGCGAATCGAACGTCAGGACATATTTCTTGCCGGTCGTTTTCGTCAACGCATTGAGTTGTGTACGGAACTCTTTCAGAAGAGCAGTAAAGTTCTCCTTATCCGCCGCGCCGGGAAACTCCCAATCGATATTGAAGCCGTCAAACAAGCCTGGAGCCGTAACACCCGCAGCAATGTTGCCTTTGACGAACAGGTTGATGCACGAAGAGGCGAGCGCCGCGCGTCCGGTCGCAGTGGATGCGGCGGTCACGAAGCCCGTAACGTCGCCCGCTTGTCCCCCTAAAGAGATCAACACTTTCAGTTTGGGGTGAAGCTCCTTGAGTTGTTGGATCGCGCCAAAATTCCCATAGAGTGGCGCGGAGTAGGGTTTGCCGCTAACCGAAGGAACCCTCGAATTCTGGTAAGCGGCTACGGGATCGGCAATCGCGCACGCCGGCGGAGAAGTTGGAGTCACATTGCCGAAGGCGTAGATCAAGTGTGTGAGTTCATCGGCCACGCTATTCTTTTGCAAATCCGCAATGTTGTAATCGGCGTAGTTGATGCCCCATTCTTCAAAGTAGCCGCCGAAAATCCTGCCTTGACGGTGTGATTGCGCAAACGACGGAGAGAAGGGTGCAACGAGGAACGACAAAACAAAAACTACTCGCAGCAGGCGCAATAGGAAGTATCTCGACACAGTAAAAGCCTCCAAGATTTGTAAAATCAGGATGCGCAAAATCAGGATTCGTAAAATATCGACCGACGGATAGAACTATACAGCCGAACCTGCCCCGGCTCTTCGCGTGACTTTACCAGGACACTCTTCCAGCACTGTGCTTGTCCAAAGCTGCCTTTTTATCCGCGAGGATCGGTGCCTCTCAAAACTCAATGCGAGCCTTCATCCGATGACTTACGGGCCAATAAAGTTATGTGTGGCGGTCGGCCATAAAGGTAGCCATAAGTCGGCTGGGGAGTTAGAAGTTTCAGTGGTAGGAGCAGGTTGGTTTGACAACTGGCGGGGAATACGACACTTACTACAACGCTTTTATAGCCGAGGTCTGGGTGTCCAAAACTCTACCATTCCAACAGCGGGTGACAATAGAGATAGCTTGGGTGCCCATCCTGACCTTTCCGATCCGCAGCCCATCCAGAATTCTTTTCCCAGGCTCGACGCCAGGGCAAACCATATTCTCCGAATTTGCGATGCTCGATTTTCCCCATAATCAAAGTAGCAATACACAAAAGTACGAAGGCAATCGCTTCAGAGCTGCTCATCAAGAAAGGGGTCACCCTTACCTGGCCAAGATGCTTTTGCGCATCCCGGAGACCTTGCGGCCCACCGTTGCGGACAAGAAGGAAACAGCCGAGCAGAACAACAACTATGCTGACGAAGGTGAGCAGAGCCAGCCAACGCGCAGACTGTTCGGTCCGAAAAATATTGAACTCCAGTTCGATGGGGGGAGCTTGGAATGCGGCTGGAAAGATCGAGTCGATATGAGCGTATATTCAACGGCCTTCGGTGGATTTCCGAGCGTCATAGGCTCTCCTAATATCAGGGAGGGTCTGGTAACCTAAGAAATCGAAACCGCCAGAGCTGAATCGATCTCAGATTTGTGTTTCGTGCTCTCAGCCGTCCCTATGCAGGTAGTCTCAGATATGCCAAGAACCTTACAAAGAAACTCGCCGGGTGGATTTATATTTGCCTGGACTTGAGATAAAAATCGCGACCTTGCGGGAAGTCGAACATCTAAGATCGAAAGCGTAAGCGGTCAACGCGCAATACAAAACCAGGGCTCCGACCAGACAGACGATCCTACTGACCGATCATGGCGAAACCAATATTGCTGAGTGTGGATGACGACTCCGATGTTTTGCGGACGATTGAGCGCGACCTGCGGTCGCAGTACGGCGCCGAATATCGTGTGATCGGAAGCGATTCTCCGGCGCGCGCGCTCGATCTGCTGAAGCAACTGAAAGTTCGGAATGACAATGTCGCGTTGCTGCTGGCGGACCAGCGCATGCCCGGCATGGACGGTGTGGAATTTCTACAGGAGGGCATGCGCATCTTCCCCGGAGCGAAGCGGGCGTTACTGACCGCATACGCCGATACCAGCGCCGCGATCAGCGCGATTAACCAGGCCAACATCAATTATTTTTTTCTGAAGCCGTGGGATCCTCCGGCGGAACATCTGTATCCGCAGTTGGATGACTTGCTGGACGATTGGCAAGCCTCGTATCACCCGACGTTCGAGGGCATCCGCGTGCTGGGCACACGTTGGTCGCCACGGTCGTATGAGTTGCGTGACTTTCTCGCGCGAAATCATGTTCCTTATCAATGGATCGATGTCGAGGCTTCCGCCAACGACCCTGAGACCAAGCGCCTGGTGGAAGCTTTGGGACCGGAGGCGGCCCAACTCCCCGTCGTGCTCTTTCCGGACGGGACAAAGCTTCTGGAAAGCATTCCGGCGGACGTTGCCCAAAAGGTAGGCTTGCGAACGCGCGCTCAAACCGACTTTTACGATCTGGCGATCGTGGGCGGAGGACCGGCAGGCCTCGCGGCCGCAGTTTATGGAGCCTCAGAGGGTCTGCATACAGTGATGATTGAGCGAGAAGCTCCCGGTGGGCAAGCCGGAATGAGTTCGCGAATTGAGAACTACTTGGGATTTCCCATGGGGCTTAGTGGCGGTGATCTGGCGCGGCGCGCAGTGGTGCAAGCGCAACGATTTGGAGTGGAAATTCTATCGCCGCAGGAAGCCGTCGGAGTGCGAACCGAAGCATCTTACCGGATCATCAAGCTCGCAGACGGGAATGAGCTATCCTGCCACGCGTTGATGATTGCGAGCGGCGTGCAATGGCGCCGGCTCCAAGCACCGGGAATCGACCGGTTGCAAGGCGCTGGAATTTACTATGGCGGCGGGGCTACCGAGGCGCTGTCCTGCAAGGGTGAAACGGTTTATGTTGTGGGCGGAGCGAATTCAGCGGGCCAGGCGGCCATGAATTTTGCCCGCTACGCGAAGCGAGTGGTGATCCTGGTGCGCGGAGAATCTCTCGCCACCACCATGTCGCAATACCTGATCGACCAGATTAAGGAGACGCCCAATATCGAGATATGGGCGCACGGTAGCGTGTCCGAGGCGCACGGCGAAACCCACCTCGAAGAAATTTCAGTGCTGTGTTCGGACACCAATAAGATCGAGCGGGTTCCCGCAACTTCGATGTTTATTTTCATTGGAGCGATGCCACGAACGGATTGGCTCGCGGGCATGGTGGAGCGGGACGATCGCGGATTCATCCTGACCGGTCCGGATCTCTTGCGTGACGGGCAACGTCCCAAGGGATGGACGCTCGACCGCGATCCCTATCTGCTTGAGACCAATGTTCCCGGCCTCTTCGCGGTAGGCGATGTCCGGCATGGTTCGGTGAAACGCGTGGCTTCGGGAGTCGGCGAGGGGTCGGTCGCGGTACAGTTCATCCATCAGTATTTGAGCAAGGTCTAAATGGTCGATAAATCGGAATTACTTCGCTTCCCTATATTCGCAGATCTGCCCGGCGACCAGATCGAGTGGTTCATCAGCCAAACGCAGGAGCTTCGCGTCAACGCGGGGGACGTGTACTTACGTCAGGGTGATCCAGCCGATGCGATGTTCGTGCTGCTTGAGGGCCACCTGCAAGGCCGTGGAGAATTCGCAGGCGACACTATCACCTTTGTCATAGAGCCCGGTGACGTTACCGGGCTGCTGCCATTTTCTAGAATGAAGCAGTTCAAAGTGAGCCTCCGGGCCGAAACAGATAGTCGCGCTCTACGATTTCCCGCCTCATTATTTCCAGATCTCGTACAGAAAATGCCGGAACTCACTCAGCGGCTCGTGGGTCTGATGGCCGACCGGATTCGTGAGACAACGCGGATCGAACAGCAGCGAGATCGACTGGCAGGTTTAGGGAAACTTTCGGCTGGATTGGCGCATGAGCTCAACAACCCGGCCTCCGCAGCCAAGCGTGCGGCCAGTCAACTACGCGACATTATTAAGAAGATCAGGAACGCCAGCCTCGAGTTGGGCAGGCGCGATCTTACGCCGGCACAGAAAGCGGAAATTGAGAAGTTGGAAAATTTCTTCATTCAACGAGATGAACCTCCTCCTGACCCGTTGACCATGAGCGACCTCGAAGAGCAGCTTGATTCTTTGCTGCGCAGTCACGGGCAGAATGATTTGTGGCAACTGGCGGCGGACTTGGCGCACAGAAGCGTCAAGCCGGAGATGCTGGAATCGTTGTTCGCCATGGTCGATGCGGGCACTGCACGCGCCGCCCTGGTGAGGATCGCCGCATCGGTGGAGATCGCAAATCTGTTGAACGAAATCGAGAGCAGCGCATCGCGAATCTCCGATCTCGTGCGCGCGATCAAGGAATACACCTACATGGACCAGTCGCCGGTGCAAAACGTCGACATCGTGAAAGGTCTGGAGACCACGCTCACCATCATGGGCCACAAGCTCAAGCGTGGGGTAGCGGTTCAGCGCGATTATCAAAAGGTCCCGCTCATGGTGAACTCCTTCGGCAGCGAACTGAATCAGATCTGGACGAACCTGATCGACAACGCGATTGACGCTATGGGAGGAAAGGGCGAGCTTCGGATTCGGACCTATCGCGAGGATGGTTGCGTAGTGGTGGAGATTGCCGACAACGGTCCGGGGATTTCACCGGAGATAAAAGCGCATATCTTTGAACCTTTCTTTACCACGAAAGCAGTTGGGGAAGGCACTGGCCTCGGGCTCGACACGGTGCAACGAATCGTGAAAAAGCACAGGGGAAGTATTCAGGTCACTTCGAAACCCGGGGACACGCGTTTTCAGGTATGGCTCCCATTGGCAGAGGGTTCCGGCGTAGCCGTGAGCAACCCACCGCACAATTAGGATTACGCGAGTGCGCGGCGCAGGTTCAGAACATCTTCTTCGATCACCTGCCGGCGCTGATATTCACGGCCGGGAGCCGCTCCCATCGATACTCGTGGGTTGCAATGGAGCATGGGGCTCGCAATCGGGCTCCCCAAGCCCACATGAATTTCTCTTACGCCCGTTCGCTCGACGATGCTCACGGCGTTGTCGCGGTCAATTCCGCCGCAGGCGATCACTGAAATTCGGCCACGCGCGGCTTTCACGAGCTGTGAAATAGTTTCGACCCCTTGCCATGCCGTTTGTTCCCCTCCGGATGTGAGAATCCGATTTGCGCCGGTTTGGCAGACATCCTCCGCTGCACGAAGAAGATCTACGGACATGTCGATGGCGCGATGGAAAGTTACGTTGAGCGGGCGCGCTAGATCGACTAACTGGCGGGTTCGCTCGATATCCACGTTCCCTTTCGTATCGAGAATGCCCACGACGACGCCGTCGGCGCCTAACTTTTTGGTAACAACGATATCCCGGCGCATGATCTCGAATTCATCCGCCGTATAGCAAAAGTCGCCTCCGCGCGGTCGAATCATCACCTGCAGGCCGATGGAGATTTGATGCCGCACCTGTTCAATCATTCCCGCGCTGGGTGTGACGCCCCCTTCGAGCAGATTGCCGCACAACTCCACGCGCGCACCTCCGCCGCGCTCGGCAGCGATTGCCGAGACGACGGAATCGACGCATACCTCGATTGAGATCGGATCGCTCATAGTTCATCCGCAGCACATCAGCCAGTGAGCATCATTAGCCTGGAGTCTAGAAGGAATAAACCAAACTCATCTGCAGCACATGCGGAGTCCATAGGTTGAGGTTGGCCCAAACATTTGACGGCAGAGCAAAAGTGTTTTGAGGAACGATTGAACCGAAGTTGTTAGCCGTCATGCTTCCCTGGGGAACAAGGTTGTTGGGATTGGAATGCCAATTGGATCCGACATTGAAAATCTCGAGACGGTATAGCAACCGTTGCCTTTCCGTAATTGCGAATTCCTTCCCGAAACTTAGATCCAGATCCTCGAAATAGGGTCCGCGCAAGTTGCCTTTCACTTCGTTGCCGTATGTTCCCACCGCTGGCGCAGAGAAGGCGCTGGTGTTGAACCACTCTGACGGACTGCGGGAGAATCCACTCTCGGGATTCCCTGTCTCATCCGCGCGATACCGCCCAGTAAAATTGCTTCCCGTTAGGTCTGCCCCGCTGAAGAAGCCAAAGGGATAAACGCTGAACGTGCGTCCCGAGGTGAGGGTGTAAATGCCACCTAACTTCCATCCACCGGCAATCCAGTTCGCCCAGCCCAAGGACCAATGTCGGCCACGGCCTACAGGTAGATCCCAAGATCCACTGGCCGTCACTCGCTGAGGCTGATCGAAGCTGGCAGATCCGTAATCCCCTTTGATGTTGTGCGGATCCTGAATGAATTCGCTGATCCCACCAACATTCACAATGCCCGATGATTCGTCGAAGGCTCTCGACCATGCGTAGGATAATTGATATGTCAAACCGCGCCAGGACCGCTGCCTGAGTTGAACCTGCAAAGCATTGTAGTTGGCCGAGAGAATGTTCGCATTGACATAAACAATGGAAGGCAGATTGGGAAATGGTACGCGTGTATCAACTGGGGAGAAATTTGGATCGGTTAAACAGGGAGATCCAGCGGGAAGTTGCGATGCATCGAAGACGACGCCCGTGCTGCTCGAATAGTTGCAGGGGTCGACAGCCGCCGCCGTCGTGGGCTGATAGGCGGCATTGTAGAGATTCTGTGTCGGCAAGTGAGTGTCATGAGAGCCGACGTAGCCAACGTCGAGCAATAGGTTTTGGCGAAGAGCATACTGAGTATCGAGCGTCCATTGCTGAATGTAGGGATTGTGGTTGTAAGGCCACTCCACTTGATTAAGGATGGGGCTGCTGAACCCGGGACTGTCCCAGCCTGGCAGACTAAAGAATTGGCTGCTGTTAACTGTGGGCAGCCAGAGAGTGTTTAATTGTACGGGCGACGTCGTTCCTAGGCCGTTCCCGGTGGGATAACTGTTTGGAAACTGAGTCTGTAGCGTATTCGAATCGAAGTTCTGCACCAGGTCGTAATACCGCATGTAGGTGTCGTAGAAGATTCCGTATCCAGCCCTGACTACGAACCGATCGGTCGTGAAAGGCCTCCATGAAATTCCGATGCGCGGCGCAAAATCTTTCTTGTCGATGGGCACCAGGGTATTGGGCGCGCAGCAATTCAGAAAGTTAGGGTTGACTGTTATTCCTTGGGTTGCAGCCGTCTGTTCCACTCCTTGTACAAAACTCTTGCTGGCCCAAATCAAGCTTCCGCCATTCTTCGGATCGAGCGTCCATCCGCTGTTATCTACGCTGTGGAAGTTGGGCGGAAGTTCGTAGCGCAGGCCAAGATTAACGGTGAGCCGCGGCGTCACGCGGAAATCATCCTGGAAGAAGAAATTCCAATTTATAGCGTGGACATCGAGCAAATCGACTCCCAATGGATATGGCGGGGTGACGGCAATCGAATCTCCGAGGAGCAGATCGGCAACCGGGTTCCCGAAGTCCGGCCCAGGCGACGATCCAGCGTTTGCCGGATCTGACGCAGTGTACTGTCCGTTGAAATTCAAGCTGCCGATGCCCTGATAGGTGTCTGACTCAAATTCCCGAAGCTTGCGAATATCGGCGCCGACCGTAAAAGTGTGCTTGCCGCGAATGAGCTTGAGGTTGTCGACAAATTGAAGGCTGGTGTGCTTGGTCGAGGTCCCCGGGCTATTGTTCCCGATGCCGGAGTAGCCGTACTCGAGATTGGTTCGCGGAATCCCATATAGAGCGGGATTGTCTACCGCATTCTGAAATCCCAACTGCGCTGAAAGATTGGGACCGAAAGCCGTATCGTCCCCAGAATGAAACCATTGGTGGTTATATCCGACTCGGGCCTCGTTGATGATATTTCCGCTAAACGAGTGTTGCCAGTTAATGCCGAAAAGCCGGCTATGCGTAAGTGCGGTCGATCCTGTGAAAGGAAGTTGGCTGGGATTTGGTTCATCGTCCTGCCGAATATGTCCAGTAAAGAAAATGCGATCCTTATCGCCAAAGTTCTGGTCGACCCGCATCGTTATGTTGTCGGTATCAATGGAATTGTGAATCTGCTTTACGTAATTATTGCAAGGGAACGTGCAATTGACATTTGGGACGGGATAAAGATTGATGAGCTTCTGTCCAATGGCGTTGATGTTAGAAATTTTATTGCCGGGAAATGCAGTCCGGCCGCTCGGATCGGTTGCAGTCGCAGCCACCGATCCCGTGGTCGAGGGATCGTAGATGGGATATGGCCAATCGGAAAAATCGCCAGTCCGTTCCGCAAGCGTAGGAACTTGAATCGCTGTTTGTAGACCAGAAAAAAAGCTCCGTCGGCCGCCGTCATACGCGACAAACCAGAAAGTTTTGTTCACCCCGTCGTACAGCCACGGAATCTTCACAGGCCCACCGAGCGTACCGCCAAATTGGTTTTGCTTGAACGGAGTCTTGAGTGGATTGTCCGTTGCATTGAACGTGTTAAACGCCTTCACCAATGGACTGCTGGGATTGAAGAGATCGTTCTGAATATAGTCGTAGGCTTGCCCGTGCAACTGATTGGTGCCCGACTTGATGGCGACATTCACCTGGCCGGACCCTTGACCATATTCAGCCGAATAGAGTCCCGTCTGGATCTTTACTTCCTGAAGCGCAAATTCCGAAGGAACGCTTGCACTGCCACTAAAAAAAGCGTCATTGTCGGCGACGCCATCCACCATGTAGCTAATAGAGTCTGGGCGTGCGCCGTTCAAACTGACTTCTGTGTAAGTGCTGAGCCCGTGCAGCACGAAACCGGTCGCTTGAGTTCCACCCGAAAGATTAGTTGCACCGGCGCTCAGGTTCAGCAGGTTGGTGAAGTCGCGGCCGTTCGATGGAAGTTCTTCAATCAATTTTTGATCGAGCACATTGCCAAGCGTAGTGTTATCGGTCTGCACCATCTGGGTGTCAGCCGTGATTGTCATTTCTTCGCGTATGCCACCTACTTGCAGAGTGAAGTCCTGGCGCAACGTTTGGTCAACCTCCAGGACTAATCCGGAGCTTCGCTCTGTTTTGAATCCGGTATTCGCAACTGTCACCTCGTAGTTGCCCGGAATCAGATCGACAAAAACATAGTCGCCGACCGGGCCGGTGGTGAACTGGTTCGTCACATCCGTATTCACATTCCTGGCGGTAACCTTAGCTCCCTGCACCGGCGCTCCCGAGGGATCTTTCACATGACCCAGGATCGTCCCCCGAGAATTCTGCCCTACGGCGGGTATGCCAAAAGTTAAGAGGATCAGGAACAAAGTTTTGCTGATAAGGGTGCAGTTCGGAAGCGCAGTCTTCACGGGATCCTCCTCAGTTTTTGAGCCTCGGGCATAAGGGATAAAAGCCAGAAATCCAGCCACCCAAAGCACGAAAGGTAATTTCACGAGTTGAGCGATGTCAAGGATAAAATGATTGCTTTAGCATAAAACGATCAATGTCATGCTCCAGGATAGCGATAAAGTGCCATTCTTGAGGTGGTTGATGTAAGGTGAGATCCCATGAATGCTCATAAATAAAGAGGGAGAGTACATCAATCATCATCAACCGGCTGCTGCGAAGGTCTCTCCGAAATAGCTTGATGTACACTCTGCATTTCCCAGCAACGACTCGATCGCGACGACCGCATATGAAAGCAGGAAACAGAGCGGATCAGATACTGAAGGAACTCCGCCAAAAAGGCAGCGTTTCATTGGAAGGCTTGATCAAAAGCCTTGGCTCCTCTGCCGCGAGTGTGCGGCGCGACCTTGGAAAGCTTGAGAAAAAAGGCCTGGTGCGGCGCACACACGGCGGCGCCACGCTGGTAGAACCGTTGCTCTATGAACCTTTCCGTTACGATTCATTATTTCAAAACCGCGAGCAGCACCGGCCAGCTGAAAAACGAAGAATCGGAATTGCCGCTGCCGAACTGATTCACGAGAACGAGACGGTGGGATTCACGGCCGGCACTACTACAACCTCTGTAGCGCGCAATATACGCAATCTGCATAACATCCGCGCGATTACAAACGCCGTCAACATTGCCATGGAGTTGAGCAATTGCGCCGGCTTGAAGACCTTCGTGACCGGAGGTTTCGTGCAATGGGCTGGATCGTTTTCGCTGGTGGGGCAAACTGCCATCAGTTCACTGAACGATATCTACATGGACAAAGTTTTCGTGAGTGTATGCGGAATCGACGTTTCGCGCGGCATAACTCTCATCGAGTCCGATGAAGCCTTAACGTTTCGCGCGATGATTCGGCAGTCCAAGCAAACGATTGTGGTCGCGGATTCGAGCAAAATCGGCATTGTCACTCCGGCATTGATCTGTTCTATCCGCGAAATTCACATGTTGATAACTGACACCCGCGCTTCCGACAAAGCAGTTGCGCCGTTCGTGGAGCGTGGTATCGAAGTCCGACGGGTATAGGGATAGGGTTATGAATCGATGATCCTCGACGGTGATATTTCTCGAGAGGATCAAATTCCTTAGAAATAGCGAGGCGGAATCATTCAGATTTGAATACGCGGCCGGAGATTCAACGTGCTCAAGAATATAAAGTTCGCAATTCCTGGCGTTATGTTTGTATTTGCGATATGTACCGGAGCCGCCGTTTCACAAAGCGCGCCTAACAACCGCGCTACCGATGCGCCCGGAAGTTCATCGCAGGTCACGTTTCTGGTTCACCGCCTGGGCACGGATCATGCCGAGGGCATTACCACGCTCGATATGAACGGTGACGGCCGGCCCGATCTAGTGAGTGGCGCTTATTGGTATGAGAACCCGGGGATGGCGGGCGGCGAGTGGAAGCGGCATCGATATCGCAGCGTCGGTATTCTCGGGGAGTTCGTCTCAGATTGCGGAGAATGGACGTTCGACGTGAACCATGACGGCGCGCCCGATATTGTAACGGCGGGATGGATGCAAAACGGGTTGTGGTGGTATGAGAACCCGAAAACGCCTGGAGCGATGTGGAAGCGCCACTTCATCACCGACAGCTATGACACGGAAGGCGGGGCGGCTGGCGACATCAACGGCGATGGCAAACTAGATCTCGCTCTGGCTCACTACAACCACTCGGGAATTTTGTGGATCGATTTCTCAGGCCCCGAACCCAAGGTTCATCATGTCGGAGAGAACGAGCACGACGGGCATGGCATTGGCATCGCAGACGTGGATGGCGATGGGAAAGCCGACATCCTCACTCCTTATGGTTGGTTCAGAAATATCGATGCCGACAACGATAAGTGGGAGTGGCATGGAGATTGGCAACTGGGCGACGCCGGCTTTCCCATCATCGGCTACGACGTAAATAACGATGGGAAGATGGACATTATTTATGGCGAGGGACACAACTACGGCCTTTATTGGCTGGAACAGCAGGGCGACGGTGCAAATCGGCGCTGGCTGAAGCACGTGATCGACGACTCCTACTCGCAGATCCACACGCTCAAGCTCGCCGATATCGATGGCGATGGAGTTCCCGAATTGCTGGCGGGCAAGCGTTATCGAGGGCACTCCGGTCGCGATCCGGGCTCCTACGAGCCGTTAGTGGTGTATTACTACAAGATCGAACGTAAAACCGGACAGTTTACGCGCTATCCGATTTCGGTTAATGGAACGGCTGGCGCCGGAACTCAGTTCGTTGTAGAAGACCTCGATGGTGACGGCGACCTGGATTTTGCGACTGCGGGAAAGACGGGTGTGCACTTTTTCGAAAATCTCAAGACCGATAAAGTTTCAAAAGAAACGCGTGAGCAGGAACTCTTGCTTGATAAGAACTGGCCGTTCGAAGGTGAAGGCGCGATTGTGCAGCAGGAGGACGGCCCGCCCAAACGCTGATGTTCTGCAATGCGTCGGACGCGCCGACCTTTCGTACTTCGAATAAGTTCGCGCCTCGGCGCCGGCTGCGAGCATCCTATGTTACCGTTATCGTTTCGACGGTTGTGCGGCAGTGGAGGGGCACCGTAGTCCTCCAAATCGCTCCTTAGAAGTTGCTCTGCGAAGCAGTACCACGAAAGAAATCTCTTCGGAGGAGATCGCTTGCGCCAGACTCGAATTGCTCTATTCTTCTTTTTCTCTCTGCTGATCCTCGAAGGTCTTGCAGGCGCTCAGGATCAGCCGGCCGTGGATCCCTTGGTCGCTCCGCCGCCGCACGTGAAGCAAATCCATCTCAAACATATTTTGGTGATCGGCCAGACCAAAGGGTACGAGCACGACTCGGTTTCGGATGCGATGGCCGCCATCTATAACATGGGCCATGACAGCGGCCTATGGGATGCCACGCTGCGCACCGACACCGAACTCATCACCAAGAAGGACCTCGGAAGAAATGCCAAGAATTTGGACTACTTTGACGCCCTCATTTTTGTGAGCACGACCGGTGAGCTCGATCTGGACGATGGCCAAAAGAAAGATATGACCGCGTTCATAAAGAATGATGGCAAGGGTTTTGTGGGTGTTCACTCCGCTCTCGACACCAATTACAAATGGCCGGAGTACGGTGAGATGATCGGCGGGTGGTTTGACCAGCACCCGTGGTCCACGTTTAATGCGCCGATCGTGAATGAAGACCCGAGCTTTCCCGCGGTCCGTCATTTTCCGAAGGCATTCGTTAAGTATGACGAAATCTATCAGCCAAAGGAATGGTCTCGCGATAAGGTCAACGTCCTGCTCAGTCTCGATCCCGCGAAACTGAACTACGCCAACAACCCACGCATCCACAGAACGGACCATGATTTCGCGGTGGCGTGGGACAAAATGTACGGCAAAGGGCGCGTCTTCTATTCGACCCTGGGCCATACTGAAGAAGCGTGGAGTGACCCCGACATCCGCACAATGTATTTTGAAGCGATCAAGTGGGTGCTGGGCATGACGGAGGGCAGCACAGTTTCGCATCCGCGGCTTAGTGAAACGCGCTAGAACCGCACGAGTTTTCCTAGAGTATTTGCGCTTCTTCACGCTGAGAAACGAGACGCGATGAAACGCGGAGGAATATTTACGGAATGAATTTTCTTCGTTGGGCCTTGTATGTGAATGTCCTGTTGGTAACTACTTTGTTGATGAGCCTCGGTGTTTGCGCTGCGCAAACACCTGCTCACGGCGAGCAGAGTCTTGGCACAGTCAAGAAAAGCGACACCGCCGAGACCGGGTCGTATCCGGATGCTCTCGTTCAAAGTGGGAGCGCCTTATTCCGGCAGGACTGCGCGTTTTGTCATGGCCGCAATGCTGGCGGTGGCGAGAGCGGGCCGGATCTCACACGGTCCAAGTTGGTGACTGCGGACGTCGATGGCGACAGGATCGGCCCCGTTATACGCAATGGACGCCCTGATAAAGGCATGCCGCCTTTCGACCGCTCTGACGAGCAAATCGCAAGCCTGGTCGCATTTATTCACACGCAACAGAAAATTGCATTCGAGAAGAAGGGTGGCCGCAAGGGAGTGGACGCTTCCGATCTCCAAACCGGCAACGCGGACTCTGGTAAAAAGTATTTCGATGGTGCGGGAGGATGCGCAACATGCCACTCGCCAATCGGCGATCTTGCTGGCATTGCATCGCGGTTCGAGGGTCTTCAGCTCGAGGAGCAGATGCTGTATCCCAAGAAAGCGGAGTCAAAGGTCACAGTAACACTCGCTTCAGGTCAAAGCGTTACTGGCACTCTGGAATATCTCGATGAGTTTACGGTTGGACTCTTCGATCCTGCGGGTGTCTATCGATCCTGGCGGACTCAGGATGTGAAGTACAAAGTTGATGCGTCGGTGAATGCTCATATCGAACTGTTCAGCAAGTACACGGATGCCGATATCCACAATTTGATGGCCTATTTGCAAACATTGCGCTAGTCGTCGAAATTCTGTTTTTACAACTCGGTCGAGAGGTCCTTCATCGATATGAATCTTCGGAAGACTGCATTTCTTTTTACGGTGAGCGCACTAATCGCGACGGCGCCTTCCGGCACGATGCTGGCGCAAGGCGTGGATTCCCAAATGCTTCTGCATCCTCCTTCCGACAGTTGGCCCGGCTATCACGGCGACTATTCCGGCAGGCGTCACAGCTCTCTCACTCAAATCACGCCGCAGAACGTGAAGAATCTGTCTCTCGCCTGGGCCTTCCAAACAGACCAGATCGCATCCATCAAGTCCTCCCCGCTGCTGGTAGATGGCATTCTGTACTTTACTGTTCCGGAAAATATTTGGGCCGTCGATGCACGATCAGGCCATCAGATATGGCATTACACTTACCCGCGCAGTCCGGGAGATCACATTGGTCATCGCGGCGTGGCGATGTACAAAGGACATCTTTTCTTTCTATCTCCCGATGCGCACTTACTGTCTCTCGAGGCCAAAGATGGAACTGTTCGCTGGAACGTGACAGTTGCGGACGTCACGAAGGGTTATTGGACAACGATGGCGCCGCTCGTCGTTGGCAACCATGTGCTCATTGGTGTTTCGGGGGACTTCGATAATTTAAGCGGCTATATCCGCTCGATTGATCCGGAGACGGGCGCAACGCAGTGGCAATGGGATTCCACTCCTCCCGTCGGAACTCCGAATCAAACCACAGGCGGCATGACGTGGATGACGGGGACATATGATCCCGATCTCAATCTCGTCTACTGGGGCACTGGGAATCCGACTCCCGTTCTGAAAGGCTCGACGCGGCCAGGCGATGACCTCTACACATGCAGCATCGTCGCCCTCAATCCGGAGACAGGAAAGCTCGTGTGGGCTTTTCAAGTCTCGCCACACGATACGCACGATTGGGATGGCGTCGAGACACCGGTGTTGGTCGATGGAGAGTTCCACGGCGAGAAGAAGAAGATGTTAATGCAGAGCTCGCGCAACGGATACTTCTTTGTTCTCGACCGCACGAACGGGAGGAATCTTTTGACCGCGCCGTACGGACCTGTGAACTGGTCGCTCGGAGTTGACGCGCATGGGCGACCCATTCCCAATCCCGCCAAAGAACCGGCTCCGGATGGGCGACTGATCGCACCCGACGAGGCTGGCATGACCAATTACCGTTCCCCTAGCTTCGATAGCAAGAACGGATTGTTCATCGTCGATGCCCACCCCAGCTTCAGCATTTATTTTGCGAAGCCGGCCGACGGACTTTACGGCTGGGCAGGCGCGGATTACGGCGTTTGGGGCAAGGGTATGATCGAAGCCATCGACTACCAAACCGGAAAGATCCGTTGGACGCATGAACTTGGATCGGGAGTGGCGGGCGCGGGAGTGCTGACAACAGACTCTGGGCTCACCTTTACCGGCGATGCGATGGGAAATTTTCTTGCGCTCGATTCGAGCGACGGCAAAACGCTGTGGCACGCCGGCTCAGGCTCACGCATTGTCAGTTCTCCCATCACCTACGAGCTCGACGGCCTCCAATATGTGCTCACCAGCAGCGGCGGCGTCATGTTCGCATGGGCACTTCCACAATCGTAGCAAGTCCGGAAACAGGCTCCAGAAAGTGAGCAACTAGTTTGTAAGTCTTGGGAATCCGCAAGCTATCCGACGGTATTCGTTGATTACCGCACTCCTCTATTCGACGTAACGATGCCATCCCTGCCTCAGTGATGAGTTCGACTCCCCGGAACAATTAAGTCAACCGGCTCGCCCTTATCGACGGTGCCCCTTAAAGGTAGGATATTTGATTCATTTGGTCGGGTTTTCTCGCAGTCTGGTACTCTTTTCTATCGCGCCGGTGAAATAAGTTCCATCTTGTGAATTTCCACATAATCGAGCGGCGCGAACTCACCTGCATCCGGGATGCCTTCGATCCGTATTTCGTCTCCCGGACGCAGCGCCATGCCGGAGATATGCCGCCGAGTAGACGAATCCCCGTTTGGCTCGGTTGCGGGAAGGTGCAAATCCGCAATCCATTCATCGACTAACTGGTTCCCAACAAACACCTGGTACTTCGACACACCATTGTTCTGGTCGAAGTATTGAATATCGAGGGCGTACCAGCCGGAGGAGCCAGCAAAACGGATTATGACGGTACAAGGTTGTTTTGTGTCCGTGCATTGAATCGCTTTTCCGCCCGATGCACCCTCCCACGGATTTACGTCCATCGGGGTATAGCCTTCGAGCAACATCGATTCCGCTTCGATGCGGTCGGGATGATTTCCAACACGCCCTTTGACGTCGGCAATGCCGGAGATGCGATGGAACCAGTCATTAATCGCATCTCGCCATACGACAGCGTGTCCGGACTGATAAGTAAGTTGCGCGAGCACATCCTGATAACGAGCACCATCGATAAGACCGTGCAGCGATTTCCATTCCGCGACGAATCGGTTCGTCGACTCAACGCCGTCGTAATGTGAATCGTATATGGTCTGAATCACTGTCTTTCCGGAATGCAGTTTGTAGGTGTACGGCACATGATGAAAGAACAAGACCAAGGCGTCCGGCGTGCTGGCTAGCGGTTCATATATATTCTGGACATCGTTAGAGTACTCACCAACAAACTCCGTCCCCGTGGCGATGCTGCGGTCCATGCCGACTCCTTGTGAGTCGGCGCGAATCCATTGGCCCCAGCCGTTTTTCTCTTGAGACTCCGGCCCCGGACCGTAATGACTACCCAAGATATTCGTCAGCGTTTGTAATCCCAGAACTCCGGTGTAACTTTCATAAGTTCTCCACGATGCAAGTTGTATCTCGGAGATTGTTCGGACCACGAGGGGATCGTTGTCGAAAGTCATCCGCGTCCATTCCTCGATAATCGACTCCGGCGTTAGGTTCGGATTCCACACAAGTCTTCCGAATCCGTAAAGGTTGGCCAGCGCCAGATGGTTGCCCAACCAGTTGTGATCGAGCCCAACGTTGACGACGCCGACGTACCCTCCGATTGGACGATGAAAACTGTTGCCGGCAACTATCTCTTCTACAGGCGTCGAACGGCCGTCTACGCGCATATCAAAATCAAGGACTTGCTTCCACGTGGGAACAAGGAAACAAGTATGCCGCTGTTGACCGGTGTATTCCTGCGTGATTTGCAATTCGATTGCTGAATTCGTTTTCTGTAGTCCGCCGAACAGAGGCGAGGCTGGCTCCCGGACTTGAAAGTCAATCGGTCCGTATTTAATTTGCACAATGACATTGTCATCAAACTTGCCGTCCAGTGGATGAAAGATGTCGTAAGCTGCTTTCGCGCGGTCGTTCTTCAGGTTGGTCCAATCCAGATGGTGGTTATAGACGAATGCGCGGTAGAAGACGATCCCATTGTGTGGCCTGAGTGAACGCGCGATGACGTTGGCCGCATCAGCGGGAGTGCGACCGTAAAACGAAGGACCGAGGCGTCCTTCAGAATCGGCTTTGACGACTACGCCGCCAAAATCCGGAATCGCGCGATAAAGTTCATCGAATTTTTTCTGCCACCACTCTGCGACGCGAACATCAAGAGGATCAAAGCTGTCCAGACCACCCAGCGTTTTTGGTGTGCTGACGTCAACCGACACACCGAGTTGAACACCCCAGGGACGAAACGCTTGAGCAATGCGAGCAAGCTGCGGGATAAAGTCCACATCCAGAACGCGCAGATCGGCATTCACATTGTTTACGGTGCAGCCATTGATGCCGACCGACGCCAGCAGTCGCCCGTAATCAGAGACTCGCGTGAGATCCGTTCGCACGCTACCATTCTCGAAAAATATGGAGCGGCCGGCATAACCGCGTTCGATTGTGCCGTCGAGGTTATCCCACTGATTTGCCCAGCGCACCGGGGCGGAGGGTTGCTGAACTTCGTTTAAACCGGAAACGCTCAGGTGCCTGGCAATTCTGCTCAAGAAGGTAAAGACGCCGTAGAGAGCGCCACGATCGTTGGCGCCGAGGATAACGATACAACGGTGGCCGTGGACTTGCGCAGACGTCAGCCAAAAACCGTCACCGCGCAACTCTTGCTGCGGCTTGAGGTCCGGTGCGACGTCTCGAAGCTGCGCCAGGGTACCGATCAGAACTGCTTCTTCAGTCGGGATACCGGATCCAATTCGGAGCGTCCGGCCTAGCATGCTCTTTAGACCGCGTACCAGTTCAGTTTGGGCAGTCTTCAGTACGAGGCCGTCACCCAGCAGCCCCGTTGCCGCGGGCAGGGACTCGTAATGACGTGCCGCTTCAACATCCAGGGGGGCGTAGCGCAGCCAGGCAGCAGCGCCTTCCTCCGCCTTTGTGTGCGTCGCCCCTACAAAGGCATAGACAAACAACAAAACAAATGCCACATGAATGGTTGGCTTCACGTTTTCGGTTAAAAACTTTAAGAAACGCTCCCGCAATTTTATTGACGTTAACGTACACGATGTGATAATTGGTGGCAACATGAAACCTATGGCCAAATCCGGACCCACTCTACGCATTGACATTCATGAACGGGGAAATCCCCAGTGTTCGGTATGTGGAGAGGAGTTCGGACGCGAAGGGCTCACCCGCGGATTGCTCGATGCCTTTGCCCTTCATGTGAGGCGCAGGCACTTGCGTCAGGAACTTAATTATAGCGTTACCCATGAGAGTCGCGTTGTCGCCGGCAGAAATACAAGGCAAGCTAGCGCGCAAGGCTAGTTTCCGTGTCTGCTCAGCGCCGTTTTTGAAAACCCTTCAGCCTGTAGTTCTTAATCCGGCAGCTTCTGGTTGCCATTGATCATAAATTCCGCCTCCACTTGTGGAGCGCCCGTTCCCGGCTGTCCCCCACCTATGCTGATGTGGTGGACGCCCTTCGCGACAATTCGATCGCCTTTCTCATCGACTTCGCTGAGGTCGCGCGCATCGAGCGTGAACCGGACATGCTGAGTTGCGCCCGCGCTCAGACTCACTCGCGTGAAGCCGCGCAGTGCACGAATCGGCGCGATCGCGGAGTTTGGAAAACTCAGATAGAGCTCAACGACCTCGTCACCATCCCGCTGACTCGCGTTGCGCACATCCGCTTCGATTGTAAGAGGGTCACCTGCCTTGAGCTTGTTTGTGGACAGTTGCAAATTGCTGAACTCAAATTTCGAATAGCTGAGTCCATAGCCGAATGGATATAGAGGTTGGCCAGTGAAATACCGGTAGGTGCGGTTCTTCATCGCGTAGTCTTCAAATGGAGGCAACTGCCCGGCGCTTTTGTAAAACGTCACGGGCAGCCGGCCGGCCGGATTGTTCGCGCCCGCCAGTGTTTGCGCGATCGCAGTTCCACCTTCCTCGCCCGAGTACCATGCGTCGAGAATTGCATTCGCGTTTTCGTTTGCCCAATTCACCGCAAGAGCGCTGCCATTCATCAAGACGACGACGAGTGGCTTGCCCGTGCCTTTCAGCGCTTTTATCAAGTCTTCCTCTTCTTTTGGCAGATCGAGGCTGGTGCGGTCCCCGCCTTTAAAGCCGGGAACTTCAACTTTCATCTCCTCGCCTTCGAGTTGTGACGTGATGCCCACCACTGCGACGGCTACATCGGCCTGCTTCGCCGCGGCCACAGCTTCTCCAATCGGATCCGGGATGACCTTCAACCACACCAGCTTCGTGCCGAAGCCTCCGCGGAGAAACTCAACTCGCAGGGCGTAACGATGGCCCTTTTCGAGTTGGACCGTCTTCGTTGTGGGGTTGGGATCGTGCAGTCCGAGATCGTCTACCAGCAATCGACCATCGAGCCACAGTTGATTCATCGATCCGACGAGCCCGATCTCGTAGGTACCGGACTCGACGGGAATCAGAAAGCCGGTCCATTGCGCGGAGAACTCCTTCATACCGGAGGGCAATTCAAGTGCAGATTTGTTGGGATGGAAAAGTTGCAGATCGATCGTATTGTCGACGCGAACCACTTGAGGCGTTCCCTCAGGTTTGTCGCCAGCGAAATACTCTGCCTTGAGACCAGGTTGTCCGTCTTGGGTGGAGAGAGCAGTGGAGGGAATCACTGTTTGCTGCCGAAGAAAATTCATGCCGGGAGTGAAGGTCACCCGAGCGCTGGCAAACTGCTTGGTAATACCATCCAGCGCCGTAGTAGCGCGGGAGGCGGTGCCACTGTAGTTGCCATGCAGCACTTCGACGGATTCGGCAAGCGGACCGAAGACGGCGATTTTTCGCACGTCGGAACTCAACGGAAGCGCGCCGTCGTTCTTCAGCAATACGATCGACTCGCGCGCTGCCTTCAATGCGAGCGCTCGATGTGGCTCGCTGTCGATCTCCGATTCCGGCGTCAGAGCATAAGGCACCATCTCAGGAGGATCAAACATTCCCAACCGAAAGCGAGCTATGAAAAGGCGCTTCACCGCGACATCGATGTCTTTTTCGGTGAGCAAGCCCTGCTTCACCGCGTCTACATACGGAACATAATCAGAGTTGGTCGCTGCCTTGGTGAAGAAGTCCGCGCACTCACTGTCCATTCCGGTTTTCAGTGCAACCGCGGCTGCCTCCGGCATACTCTTGGTGAAATGGTGGCCACTGAAAATATCGACGATAGCATCACAGTCGGAGACTACATACCCGTTAAATCCCCATGCCTCGCGCAACTGATCCTTCATCAGAAAATTATTGGCGCATGCGGGCTGGCCATTGATGCGGTTGTAGGCGCACATGACCGAATCCACCTTGCCCTCGGTCACAGCGGCGCGGAATGCCGGCAGGTAGGTGTCCTCCATATCGTGCTTCGACACAACCACGTCAACCATGTGCCGAGTTGTCTCCGGCCCGCTGTGCACGGCAAAATGTTTCGCCGTAGCGATCACTCGAAAATATTTCGGGTCATCGCCCTGCATCCCGGTTATGAAGGCGATACCCATTCGTCCAGTGAGAAACGGATCTTCGCCGTACGTCTCTTGCCCACGCCCCCACCGCGGATCACGGAAAATGTTAATGTTTGGCGACCAGAAGTCGAGGCCTTCCATCACATCGCTGTGGCCCGCCCGGACCGCTTGATTATGCTTCGCTCGCCCCTCGGTGCCGATCACGACCGCCATGTCATGAATTAAAGGCGCATCAAAAGTTGCCGCGAGCCCAACCGGCTCTGGAAACACCGTGGCAGTGCCCGCTCTTGCGACGCCATGCAGTGCCTCACTCCACCAGTCGTATGCGGGTACTTGCAAGCGCGGTATAGCGCGCGCCTGATTCACCAGTTGAGAGGCCTTCTCCTCAAGCGTCATGCGCGACACCAGGTCATTCACACGTTCGTCGACAGGCAGCGAGGGATTCAAGTAGGGAGCGACCGCCGTAGACGCTGTGGTTTGCGCAACCGATGGAAATACTGCTACAAACAAGACGACAACGAGCAACGCGAACATCCGGACGCGACGTCCAGGCATGAGTCTGATCTCCTAATTACGGCAGTATCCTTCTGACGAATTCTTCGGACGTGGAGCTTGGGTTCAAGGCGGGACGCAGTATAGCACCGTCACCGTACACGGAATATACAAATTCGATTTTGCTAGGCTCGAATCCGGACGCGGTGTTAGTGGCAAATGAGCGATTGCAG
Source organism: uncultured Acidobacteriaceae bacterium (assembly GCA_964407505.1). Classification (GTDB taxonomy): domain Bacteria; phylum Acidobacteriota; class Terriglobia; order Terriglobales; family Acidobacteriaceae; genus Sulfotelmatobacter. Next base: position 22,176 of record CAYOVU010000145.1, read on the forward strand.
CGTCATCGAACCGGCTGATTGACTCTTCGCTGTAGTAATTTGCTTGTCACGCTAGAATGATGTCGCGACGAACGATTGGCAGGGGATGAAAAAACACAGGCGCGGAATTCACCTCATCGCGGAGCTGGCTGATGTTTCCATCGGAACGGTAGATCGCGCCTTGCATGGCCGCCCCGGAATCAACGAATCAACCCGGCAGCGAATTCTAAAAATTGCGGAGCAAATCGCATACACGCCGAATCTGGCGGCGCGCGCGCTGTCCGTTTCCAAGGCTACCGCTCGCATTGGAGTTTGTGTTCCCCGGGAAATTCACTTTTTCTACGATCAACTCTGGAGCGGTGTGCTGGACGAAGCTCGCAGCGTTGCGCCGCTGGGAATCCAATTTGTAAACCGACCAGTTCATGCTTTAGGAGAGGCCGACACGGAAGCGTTCAAGGAACTGGTGGAGAGCGGCGTCAACGGAATCGTCCTCACGGCCGGGAACCCTAAAGGCCTCAAGCCTCTGATTGACGACGCGGAAGAAAAAGGCATTCGGGTCGTTTGCGTGTCCACCGACGCTCCGGAGAGCCGGCGTTCGAGTATTGTTTGTGTGGAACCATCGCTAAACGGGCGGCTGGCGGGCGAATTAATGGGCAAATTCGTTCCGCCCGGATCCAAGGTGGCGGTTGTAGCTGGGATGTTGAGCGCGGAAGATCATCGCCAGAAAACTGCGGGTTTTTCGGAGGCATTTCCGTCGCACTGCCCTGGTGGCGAGATCGTTAGTGTTATCGAAGGACATGAAGACGAAGATGAGAGCTTCCAGAAGACCTTCGATCTTTTGGGCCAGATTCCAACCCTGGAAGGGATTTATGTGAACACGGTCAACTGTTTGCCAGTATGCCGTGCCCTCGGTGCGCGCGGCCTGGCCGGAAAAACAAAGCTGATTACCACCGACCTTTTCGCGGAAATGTCTCCCTACTTCGAGAAAGGGACGATTACCGCTTCCATCTATCAGCAACCACATCGCCAAGGCCAGCTGGCCGTTCGGCTCATGGCAGATCACCTCAGCAGCAAGACCACGTTCCCTCCCACCGTCTACCTGAGTCCCGGCGTCGTGATGTCCTCGAATTTGCATCTGTTCCGGGAGATTCGACTGGCACGAGTCAGATTTGACGATTCCGCTCTATCCACCCCGAATCGACCCAAAGCAACAAAGAAACTCGATAGATAACCTGCCCTTTTTGCGATTTCCTGTGTGATTGAAGGATTGGATGCGGGTCATTCGAGATTTTTCTTGACAAAGCTTATCGAAAGAAGATAAAAGCTGCTCGGGGTCGTTAACGTTAACGGAATAAACTTCAGCTCTCTCGGGAGGGTATGGTATGAGTTCTCGCTTGTCTCAACCCATCAGGACTCTGGCTCTTGCAGTGCACAATCGTAGCCTCGGCCTGGGGCTTTGTCTTGTTTTGTTTCTTGCCATAGCTCTCCCTGCATTCGGCCAGGAAGCAACCATCGTTGGAACTGTCACCGACCCGTCGGGATCGGTCGTCCCCAATGTGGCGATCACCATCACCCGCGTCGAAACCGGCGAGGCACGCAACAGCATCACGAATGATACTGGCCAATATGTTGCACCTGGCTTGGGCATCGGCCATTACAACGTCACGGCCAAGGCCACTGGATTCAAAGTCGAAGAGAAAAAAGGCATCGTTCTGAACGTGGGCGACCGGACTCGAGTCGACTTCGCCATGACGGTTGGCGCGATCCAGGAGCAGGTCACGGTAGAAGCGGCCGCCGTCGCCGTGCAATCGGATTCGGGCGAGGTGAGCACGGTTATCACCGGCCAACAGGTCAGCCAACTGGCCACGAACGGGCGCAGCATCTACACGCTGTTCGCGCTGACGCCAGGCGCCTCTAGCGTGCAGGGCGATTTTATTACTCCAACGGCGGTCAGCGGCGACAGCAATGTCAGTATTAATGGCCAGCGGCCCGGCCATAACCTGCAGATTCTCGACGGCGGCGAAAACCTCGACCGCGGCGGGAGCAGCGGCAGCGTCATGCCTTCCACCGACGCTATTGCCGAATTCCGCAATCTGACCTCGAACTATAGTGCCGAGTACGGCCTCTCCTCGGCGGCAACCATTACTACGGCCATCAAGTCCGGGACCAAGCAGTTCCACGCTTCCGCCTGGGAGTTTGACCGTAACGACGCCTTGGATGCGCGCAACTACTTCAATCCCGCGCCGGCGAAAGTTGCCGAACTTCGATTCAACACCTTCGGCTTCAACGCCGGCGGGCAGGTTCCTCTCTTCAAAAGCCATCCGACGTTCTTTTTCTACAACATGGAGTGGCGCAGGTTGGTGCAGGGAGGTTTAACCAACCAAACCGTTCCGTTTGCCAGCACTTACGGTGGCAATTTCGCTAGCAATCTGCCGGCGAATGTTAAGGATCCGCAAGGTGTCGTTGTCCCGAATTCGGGCCTACATGTTCCTTGCGCGAGTCAACTTTCAGCCGCGCAGCAAACCAATTTTATCGCGGCTGGTATCACGACGTTCAGCACGCCGAACGGAAGTGGCTCGTGCTCGGTTCCTTCAGCGGCGGGCGTAGCGGATCCCATATTCCAAGCGTACCCAGGAAATGCGATACCCGCGGCCTTGCTGAATGCAAATGCTCAAGCGCTTTTGAGCGCCGGGATCTTTCCCTCTCCTACTAGCGGCGCGCAGTTCATCGGCGGTAACAATTCTCCGACCAGCGTGAAGGAGGAAATTGCCCGCATCGACCATCAATTCACCGATAAGTTCTCCATATTTGGGCACTGGATTTCGGAACAGACCTCGCAGACCTACGGAACCACGCAGTGGAGTGGTGACAACGTTCCCACGGTCAGCGACGTTTTCGGGAATCCCTCCTACAGCGCCGTGATCCACACCACTTATGTAGTAAGCCCGACCCTGCTCAATGAGGCGGCATTCAACTACAACGGCAACCGCATCCATATCATTCCTCAAGGTGTGTTTACCGCGCCCAGCGGGTTTACCTTTAACCGGTTGTTTGGCGGACCTAACGTTGACAACCGCATTCCGTCGATCGATCTGAACGGAAGCACTGGCACCGATTACACCTCCAACTGGACCCCTTGGAATAACAAGGCGGACGATTATCAATTGCGCGACGATATTTCCTGGACCAAGGGCGCGCACCAGATCAGGATGGGCGCAAGCTGGGCGCTCTACAAGAAGACACAGGATGCTTTCGCTAATACCGAGGGAAATTTCAACTTTAACGGCGGATTCACGGGCAATGACTTTGCCGATTTCCTGCTCGGCTACGCTCAGCAATACACCGAGGACGCGGTCAAGATAAGCGGACAGTGGAACAATGTTTCCTACGCTGCTTATATTCAAGACAACTGGCGCGCGACCCATCGCCTCACGTTAAACCTTGGATTGCGCTGGGATGGTGTACCGCACACATACGAGGCCAACCACCAATCTTCGAACTTCTACCCCAATCTCTACAATCCAGCGAACGCAGCTACATTTGATGCGAACGGTAACATTTGCAGTGTCAATTCCGTTCCCGCGTGTCCCGGCGGCTCCAGCCCGGGACTGGGCAGCAGTCCGAATCCAATACTGGCCGGCGTGCAGTTTTACGAGAACGGCATCGGCATCGGCGGTAAGAATGGGATTCCAAACGGGTTGGTGAACAATCACTGGGCCGCGTTTGGGCCGCGTATTGGGTTTGCCTACGATCTCACCGGCCAAGCCAAGACCGTTGTCCGCGGCGGATTTGGCATGATGTACGAACGCATCCAGGGCAACGATATGTACAACGGCGCCGTTAACCCGCCGGGAGATTTGCAACCTCAGCTCGGCAGTGTATCTCTCTCGAATCCGGGACTGAACATAACCACGGGAAAGACTATCACTGCGTCGGCGTTGCCGGTTCTTCCGCTGGTGGTCACCGGCATCAATGCCAACGACTACAACCTTCCGGTTAGCTATCAATTCAGCCTGGGGGTTCAGCAGGCATTGGGCGCCAGGTCGGTGCTGTCTGTATCTTACGTCGGAAGTCAGGACCGCCATCAGAACGACTATCAACAGATCAACTTGCCCGCGGAGAATTTGCTGCCAGGCCTGTTAGCCAGCAACGGAGCTGGAATTAACCAAGACATGCCTTATCTCGGTTTCGGAGATATCCGGCTAGCTCAAAACGAGGCCAACGGGCATTACAACTCAATGCAGGTTGACCTCCGCTCAAACGTGAAGCAGGACCTGCAACTGCAATTTGGCTATACCTATTCCAAAGCAATCGATGCGGCCACCAGCAACGGGAGCGGCGGCGACCTCAATAACACCACCAATCCCTACACCGGTTGGCGCTACGATGTCGGCCCTTCTCCTTTCGATCGCACGAATGTCGCCTTCGTTAACTTCGTCTATTCGCTCCCAATCTTTAACGGCAATCAGAGCCGCTTGTTGAAGGGGACGCTCGGCGGATGGCAACTTTCGGGGATCATTACCGCGGAGTCGGGTGCGCCGCTTCCAATTGGGGTCACTGGTACCAACGTCTCCAATCTCTTCAACGGAGGTTTCCTTACACAGAGCGGAAATCGGCCAAACGTCAACGGCAGCGTTGCTTATCCGAAGACTGTCAACCAGTGGTTTGATCCGGCGGCCTTTTCGGCTCCGGCTTGCGCCACCGGTCCGGATTGCTTCGGCGATCTCGAACACGATTCAGTGCGAGGTCCTGGACGGGATGACTGGAATCTCTCACTCTTCAAGAGTTTTGTGATCAGCCAGGAGCGAGGGAGCAGGATCGAGTTCCGTGTGGAGACTTTTAACACTTGGAACCACACGCAGTTCAAGGGTGACTACAACAACGGCGGTATCAGCACCAACTTCGGCGCCAGCAACTTCGGCTCTGTAACGGCGGCATTCGACCCGAGAGAATTTCAACTCGGACTGAAGCTGATTTACTAATTTGGGTTAAAGGTCATGCCCTGCTCATCTTGTGAGCAGGGCATGACCTTTTTAGGGCAAAGGCAGTCGAGTCTGTTTTAGTTGCCGAATGTATTGCGTGCATCTGGCTGGGTTGCTGCCTCATGTAGAAGCGACTATTCTGTGGTGCAAGCAGTAAGAAACTTCCTGACCCAGCGTCTCCGGTATGAAGAAGAGGATTTTTGCTTGGGGTGTGGCCGCGCTGTTCGGTTTCTTCCCGGTCAGCGCGGTTGCTCAATCGTCCACTCCCGAAGATGCCGTCGCGCTCCAGCAACAGGGAAGATGGGATGAGGCCACGCAAGTTTGGCGGAGTGTGATCCAGAAAGATCCCAAGGATGCTGCGGCGTTTGCCAGCCTGGGAGTCGTCCTCTCGAAACAACAGAAATACGAGGAAGCGGCTTCGGCCTATAAAAAGGCGCTCGCCTTGAACCCGAAGCTGCCTGGCGTGCAACTTAACTTGGGCCTGGCGGAGTTTAAGCAGGGACACTTTCAGGCGGCGATTGCCCCATTCCATGCAACGCTATTTGCCGACCCACATAACATACAGGCGGCCACGCTGCTGGGCCTTAGCTACTACGGGGCAAAGCGTTTCGACGAGGCTGTCAAGTATTTGGAGGTCCCGGCAAAGGCGGATCCTGGCAATGCCGAACTGCACAACGTGCTGGCTCAGAGCTGCCTCTGGGCTAAAAAATACGCCTGCGCTCTGGACGAGTTTCGACAGATTCTGCAACAGCAACCCGATTCGGCGGCCGCGCACATGCTCAGCGGAGAAGCCTTGGACGGTCTGGGAAGAACCTCCGAAGCAATCGCCGAGTTCCAGACTGCCGAGCACGTCTCGCCTAAGGATGCGAATCTGCATTTTGGCCTAGGCTACCTCTACTGGAAGTCACATCAATACGACAACTCGAAGCGCGAGTTCGATAGTGCGCTAGCCATCGATCCAAACCATCCGCAAGCTCTGGCCTACCTAGGCGATATCGAGATGAAGAGAATGAATATGGATGAGGCTCTTCGACTACTGAAGATGGCCGTGGGCGCAAAAAGCGATCTTCGGTTCGCTTACATCGACCTAGGCGCCATTCTTATGCGACAGGAAAAATTTGCGGATGCCGTCGCCCCGCTTCAGCGAGCAGAGGCACTGGATCCTTCCCAGCCCGACGCGCACTACCGGCTGGGACAGACGTATCAAGCTCTAGGCAAGGTGGCTGAGTCGCAAAAAGAGCTTGCCAAAGTTCGAGAGCTGCACCAGAAAGAAGATGCCCCCCTCGCCTCGAAGATGTCGGCCGCTCCACCTCCGCCGCCGCAGTAGCGAGACGTCTCCTAAGTTTTATCCGAGCACAGCTAAGTCGTTCGTCGAGGTGCGAATTTGTAGCAATAAATCAGGCCGAGCAGCAAAAGCGCGGCGCCCCACCAGACATTGGCGTGCAGTTGGAACAAGACGATGCCGGGGTTGGTTGGAGGATTCACCAGCTGATAGACTCCGGCGGCCAGGATCAGC
>CAYOVU010000146.1:0-4607 GCA_964407505.1 uncultured Acidobacteriaceae bacterium
GCTAGGCTAAATCCCTACTGCTTCAACTGCTTTTCAATCGCCGCGACCATTTCCGGAGAATCCGGTGTCACCGCCGACTCGAAGCGTTGCACCACGTTCCCGTTGCGATCCACCAGAAACTTGGTGAAGTTCCATTTGATACCGCCGACGATGCCGGCCCCGGTGTCTTTGGTCAGGTAGGAGTAGAGCGGCGCCTGGTCTTCGCCCTTCACTGAAATCTTCGCGTACATCGGGAAGGTCACATTGTACTTGCGGCTGCAGAAGGTCTTGATCTCTTCGTTGGTGCCAGGCTCCTGCGCGCCGAAGTTGTTGGCAGGGAAGCCGAGGATGACGAAACCCTGGCTCTTGTATTTCTCGTAGGTCGCTTCGAGCGCGCTGTATTGCGGCGTGAAGCCACATTTGCTTGCCACGTTCACCAGCAGAACCACTTTGCCTTTGTAGTCGGCAAGAGGCACGGGCTGTCCATCGATGGAATTGAGTGTGAAACTGTAGATTCCCGACGCCGCAAGCAACGATCCAGCCATAAACGATAATGCTCCCAATAAGAGATACCCTCGAACCCGGCACAACGCCTGAAGACAATTAGAGATCATCGGATTTCCTCGCGAAGTGCCTTTCTCAAGATCGTCTGGATTATACCTTTTGGACGAGCGAGATGTCGTTAACGTACACGCTGGCGGCTGCGAATCCTAGATGGTGGTGTTGAGGGCGGCGTGCTTGGCGGTTTGTCTTACCAGCCGGCCAACCAGTCGCAGAGCGCCAGCTGATTCGGACGGGCGTTGTACTTCGGGGTCGGTGACCGCCATAAGGCCTTCTTCAATGGAGTCGAGCGCCGAAAAAGACCGCTCAAGGACGATGAGCAGGTATTTCTGCGCGATAGGGCGGTCGGCAGGATGTATGAGCTCCCACCACCTGCGGATCGACTCTTGAACGTCGGCTTCCGATTTCTCGCCGACGACAAGGGCGTCAATCAGCCGGTATACCTTGCTCTTCACGGCTTGATATGAGACAGAAACTTCTTGAGGCATGGGGGTTTAGGGCTCTCTAGTCCAAAAGAACTAGCAATCCGCACGCCAAACCGTAGGTGCTTGCGCTGCAAGTCTTTGCAACTAAACTGAGTCCACATCGATTCAATGAATGGAATAAATCAGAATTGCGGATATGGATTCTGGAAGCTGGAGTCGTCGTGTAACCTCGTGTAACGTCGGCAAGCCTTTTAGAGTTGGTGGAATCTGCGCAGGTCAGGTCGCGGCGGAGAGGCCCTCCATCAGGTTGATCGCCAGCAGGTTACAATGTTGCACTCCAGGTTACAATGTTCCGCTCCTGTTCGCTCCACGCGGATAATCCATCGATTCGCGGCGCGCGAATCGAAAGCTTGGCACATCATTCAATCTCTACAAATCTTTCCAGAGGCAAGAAATTATTGGAGGCCGGATGAAAAAGTTTGTGTTGATTTTCGTAATACTGCAGTTGTTCCCCGTTCTAGGGAGTGCGCAGAGCACACCGGTCAGTGCTTCGTCGCCGAATAACAACGACGAACCGCAGCCGCGCATGTTTTTTCCGCGCGACATGCTTTGGGGATGGGCGCAGTTCGATCTTGCGCCTCCGCACAACGAAATCGATCCCGGCATCTGCGCCGGCAACGCGGGACAGTACGGCGGCGTCAACGCTCCCTGCAGCATGTTTGCGCGTTACATGCTGTCTGGCATGCTGGAGGTTCGTCCCTTCGGCCAGACTCAGTTGCGCCGCTTCATGGTGTTCGGTGCGCCCTCATTTCTTTTCGGCAAGACCATACCGCAGACGCTCTACACGTGGTCGCCGGATGCGATCGGTATCGAGCATTCCTGGGGAGTCGGCATCTATATCGACAAAGGATTCGAGTTTCGTGTCACTCAGCATTTCCTTTTCGACCGTCTGGGTGCGCGCGACACGAATCTTGGTCCAGCCGATCAAGGTAATAACGGCCCGTGGGGCCGCTACATGACGGTCGGAGTCCGCAAATATTTTGGGACGAGACGATGGTGAACGGTCGGGTCGGCGCAATTTGCAGCGTGCACGGCAGCGTGTGATGCGTATTAAAGCCATCTTCGCGCCGAAACGGGATTATGTCGGGAGTTCTGAAGATTAGTTGGTGTCCGCTTCTTCGTTTTCTCTATAATTAAAGGTTTTTACAACACTCTGGAAATTCTTAGCGAGGTGAGTGATGGCAGGCTCTTATAACGGTGTGACCGTACCTTCCGACGGAAAAAAGATTGGCTACGCGAATGGCAAGTATGACGTGCCGGATAATCCGATAATCCCTTTTATCGAAGGCGACGGAACCGGCCGCGACATTTGGAAAGCCTCGCTGCGCGTCTTTGATGCTGCCGTAGAAAAAGCTTACAAAGGCAAACGCCGCGTCGTATGGTATGAGGTTTTCGCCGGTGAGAAGGCCAAAGCCAAGTTTGATACCTGGCTGCCCGATGACACCGTCGATGCCGTCCGCGAATTTCGCGTCGCCATTAAAGGCCCACTGACTACGCCCGTTGGCGGCGGCATTCGCTCCCTCAACGTCGCCCTGCGCCAGATTCTCGATCTCTACTGCTGCGTGCGCCCCGTGAAGTATTACCAGGGCGTGCCCTCGCCGGTGAAACATCCCGAGCGCATGGACGTTGTGATCTATCGTGAGAACACCGAAGACGTTTATGCCGGCATCGAGTGGGAAGAGGGAACTGCTGACTGCGCCAGACTTATTGAATTTCTCAACAAGGACATGCTCAAGGGCGGCAAGAAGCAGATCCGTCTCGACTCCGGCGTCAGCATCAAACCGATTTCGGTGACGGGAACCAAGCGCCTGGTTCGTATGGCCATTCGCTTCGCAATCGAAACGGGACGCAAGAGCGTGACCTTGGTTCACAAAGGCAACATTCAGAAATTCACTGAAGGCGCTTTTCGCAAGTGGGGATACGAACTGGCGACCGAAGAATTTCGCGACCAGGTGGTGACGGAGCGCGAGAGCTGGATCGTCGACAACAAAGATAAGAATCCAAATCTCACCGTTGCGCAGAATGCCGAGCTGGTTGAGCCTGGCATGGAGTTCGCTCCTCCCGCGTTTCGAGCCACTGTCGAGCAGGAAGTGAAAGAAGTTCTCGACCGCATTTACGCGACTCACGGCAAAGGTCAGTGGAAGAAAAAAATTATGATCAACGACCGCATTGCCGATTCCATCTTCCAGCAGGTCGTGACCCGCGCAGATGAATACTCCGTTCTGGCCTGTCCGAACCTGAACGGCGATTACATCTCCGACGCCTGCGCCGCCCAAGTCGGCGGCCTCGGCATTGCGCCCGGCTCTAACATCGGCGACGGATACGCCATCTTCGAAGCGACCCACGGCACCGCTCCAAAGTATGCGGACAAAGACGTGATCAACCCCGGCTCCGTGATGCTTTCGGGCGTCATGATGTTCCGATTTATGGGATGGAACGAAGCTGCCGATCTAATTGAGCAGGGCATGGAGCGCACCATCGTGCAAAAGAAAGTCACCTATGATTTCGAGCGCCTGATGGAAGGCGCAACCAAACTGAAGACCAGCCAGTTCGCCGACTGCATCATTGAGAATATGGGCGCGGCGGTGCTGGTGTAGGGCAATTAGCAGTTAGCCGGTAGCAATTAGCTATTAGCAATAAGCCGTTAGCAGTTTAGCCGTCAGCCATTACGAATTGAGTCCCCTCAGGTTTGTCATTCCGAGCGAAGCGAGGAATCTGCTTTTCGCTGGCAGAGGCAAACCACCGTGCCGGCTAATCGCCAACTGCTAATTGCTCGATGCAGAATTCCTGAAAGGACTCATCCATGCGTAAGAAAGTCACTATCGTAGGTTCCGGCAATGTAGGCGCAACGGCGGCCCACTGGATCGCCTCGAAAGAACTCGCCGACGTCGTCCTCATCGACATCATCGAAGGTGTGCCGCAAGGCAAAGGCCTCGACCTGCTCGAAGCCATGCCCATCGAGAAGCGCGACTCCTACATCACCGGTACCAACGACTACAAAGACACCGCCAACTCCGACATCGTCGTTATCACCGCCGGCATTCCGCGCAAGCCCGGTATGAGCCGCGACGACTTGCTCAACACGAATTACAACATCATGAAGGCCGTGGTCGGCGAGGTGGTGAAGTATTCTCCGAACTGCATTCTGATTATTGTCTCCAACCCGCTCGATGCCATGGCCCAGGCCGCTTTCAAGCTTAGCGGATTTCCCCGCGAGCGCGTTGTCGGCATGGCCGGTGTGCTCGACTCCGCCCGCTTCCGCGCCTTCATCGCCGATGAACTGAAAGTTAGCGTCGAAAATGTTACCGCGTTCGTCCTCGGTGGCCACGGCGATACCATGGTCCCCGTGCCGCGCTATTCCACGGTTGCCGGCATTCCGATCACTGAGTTGATTGAGAAGACACGCCTCGAAGCTCTGGTGCAGCGTACACGCGACGGTGGCGCGGAAATCGTGAAGTATCTGAAGACTGGCTCGGCTTATTACGCGCCGTCGGCGGCAGCGACGGAGATGGTCGAAGCGATCTTGAAAGACAAGAAAAAAATTCTGCCTTGCGCCGCGTACTTGCAGGGCGAGTACGGGAT
>CAYOVU010000147.1:0-3814 GCA_964407505.1 uncultured Acidobacteriaceae bacterium
CGTGACTGTGACCGATGCTGATGGCAGGACGCCGCTGCCTTGCCGGCTCACGGTCGCTGAGGAGCATGGCGCGATGCAAAGCGTCGGCAATATGTCGGATCCGCACCTGGCCGTACGGCCCGGCGTTGTCTACACCGGCGATGGGCATGCGCTGGCATATCGCGCCGGCGCGGAACTGATCGACATGGAATTCATTCAGTTTCATCCGACCGCCCTCTACCTTAAAAAAGCGCCGCGCTTTCTGCTTTCGGAGGCGTTGCGAGGTGAAGGCGCGTATCTGAGAAATATCGAGATGGATCGCTTCATGGCGAAATATCACCCGCTCGGCGAACTGGCGCCGCGCGACGTAGTGGCGCGCGCAATCATGCATGAGATGGAAGTGAGCCGCGCCAAAGATCCCTTCGTGTATCTCGATCTCACGCATCTCGGCGCGGCAAAAATTCAAAAGCGTTTTCCGCGAATTTATGCGACCTGCCTCGAATACAACATCGACATCACCGAGGACTTGATTCCGACTCGTCCCGCGGCGCACTACGCCATGGGCGGGGTGCGCACCGACCTTAATGGCAAAGCGAGTCTCAATGGCCTATATGCCGCTGGGGAAGCGGCGGCCACCGGCGTGCACGGCGCCAACCGCCTGGCCAGCAATTCCCTGCTGGAGGGTTTGGTGTATGGAGCACGTGCAGGAAAAGCAATGCGTGGAGAATTGAAAGTTCCGAGGAAACCTGCGGCCGCTCTGAAGACATCTGCCTCACAAAATGGGCCAGTGGATGCTGGTTTGGAAGAACTGATCGGCCAGATCAAGGACATCATGTGGAAGGATGCCGGTATCGTGCGCACGAGAAGTGGAACGCAGGAGGCTATCAAGAAGCTTGAGGAACTTGCGCCGAGGATTGCTCAGCCACGCACGCGCAGGGCCTATGAGGCGGCAAACCTGCACGTGGCTGGGTTTTTGGTGGTGTGTTCAGCTCTCGCGCGAGAGGAAAGCCGCGGGGCGCATTATCGAACCGATTATCCCGCCCATGATGACAAGAAGTTCCTGAAACATTCTGTGGCCAGGGGAGAGAGCTTGCAGTTTGTCTGAAGCCGTTTGCTGAGTGGTTCGCTAACTACGACTTTGCAGGCACGGCGATTGAGGCCACGATTGCGATGAGTAATATCCCCGCCACCACACCGAGTGTAACCAGCGTTGGAACCGGAAAATAATCGGCCGCGATCATCTTTAATCCAAACAGGATCAGAATCAGCGCCAGTCCGGTATGTAAAAAGCGAAAAACTTTCATCAAACCCGCGACGGCGAAATACATCGAGCGCAAGCCGAGAATTGCAAACACATTTGAGGTATAGACGATAAAGGCGTTAAGCGTGATGGCAAGCACCGCCGGAATCGAATCGACGGCGAAGAGCACATCCGTGGTTTCGATGACTGCCAGCACCACTAACAGCGGCGTTGCGTAAAGGGCCGGATTTCCCTTCCAACCGCGAACCAGAAAGCTACCTCCTACGTAATCGCCGGTCACCGGCAGCAATCGGCGCAAAGCCTTCACCGCGGAGTTCTTCGAGGGATCGATCTGCCGGTCGCCGGCGAAACCAAGACGGACTCCACTATAGATCAACAACGCGCCGAACCCATAGAAAATCCAGTGGAATCGCTCGATTAAGCCGACACCTGCAAGAATGAAAACTCCGCGCATTACCAACGCACCCAGCACTCCCCAAAACAAGACGCGGTGCTGATGCTGCTCAGGCACCGCAAAGTAGCGGAAGATCACAAGGAAAACGAAAAGATTATCCACGCTGAGCGACATCTCGAGGACGTAGCTGGTTACGAACTCCAGCGCGACCTGACGGCCTTGCCAGAAAAAAACTATCCCAGCGAAAACCGCGGCGAGACCGATCCACATGGCGCTTTCGCCAAGGGCATCGCGCGGGCGCACGACCTGGCCACGGCGATGGAAGACGACAAGATCCAACACCAGCATGCCAAGCGCGAAAAGATTGAAGAGAATCCAGAAATAGAGCAACGAACTTCCCGTAGGAACCAAAGTCAATTGCTGACTGTTGATTTTTGATTGCTGATCAGAAGCCCTTATCCCGATGCGTTCTCAATCAATAATCAGAAATCAACAATCGGCAATTCTACTTCTGCCGCCCGATCGCCCGGCTCTCCCACGCGTCCCACACGCCGAAAGCCTTAAACATCTCCACGCTGTGGGTATCGTGCATCGATTGCTCGATTTGCGCGCGGGTCAGGCGCGGACCGATCTTCTCGGGAAGGTTGGCCAGGGCGAAGCTGACCTCGGCGGCTTCGGCTACGTGTTTTTTGAGCTGTGCGAAATCCACTTTGTCGTAAGTGTCGGAGACGGCGTGATAGTTCTCCAGATAGTTTGCTTCTTCTTGATCGGCCACGAAAGTGGGAACACCCTCCAGCATGAAATCGAAGTGGTCGGTGCCCCACTCCATGTCGGTTTTTAACTCGGTCAAGCCGAACTGCCGCAGCGGCGCAGTGAGGCGACTGGCGGTGTCGAGCACATCTTTGCGACCGCCGCTGGCAAAACCGGTTGTCTTGCCGGTGCCAGCATCCCAGATGATGACTCCCGCGGCCTTATCGAGTTCCTGGCGATGGGCGACGGCGTAGGCACGCGACCCCAGCAACCCCTCCTCTTCGCCGGAAAAGAGAATGAAGCGGATAGAGCGGCGCGGCCTAAGTCGGGATGCTTTGATGGCACGCATCGCATCGACCACGAGAGCGGCGTTGCAGCCGTTATCGAGCGCGCCGGTACCGAGTTCCCACGAATCCAGGTGTGCGCCGAGAATGACGAACTCTTCGGGCTTCTCGCTGCCTTTAATCTCGCCAATCACATTCGCGGTCTTGATCGGCCCGCCAATTTTGTTTGGAATCGTCAAGTCCGCCCACACCGGATGCCCGGCCGCGAGCAGGCGTTCCATGCGCTCGCCATCTTCGCGCGCCACGAGCACTTGAGGAATTCGATCGATTTCTCCCGCGAAAGAGTTGGTATGCCGGTAGAGAATGTCATGTTCGCGGGTAGCGATGAAAGCGACCGCCTTTGCTTTTCCTTGCACAGCCGCGGTGACAGCCGGGGTCGCGTTGTTATATTCGGCGAACAGATCGTCCCAGGTCTTGAGCACGGCCGTCTGAACCAGAACTATTTTGCCGGAGATATCGCCAGCTTTCTTAAAGTCAGCAGCGGTGCCGTTGCCGACAGCGACCACCGGCACATGCCTCTCCCCAGCCAGCGCAGGCGCCCACGCGATGGATACGCAGCGAACGTGGAAATTCACTTCAGGAGACTGCTTGGAGTTGGAATCCAGCGGCGTTCCCGTGGCGCTAACGGTCATCTCCGTCCCGCCCTCGGACCAGGAATAAGGAATCGTAAATTCTTCGGTGTGGACGCTGTCGGCGCCGGCATCCTTGAACATCTGCACTCCCCAATCGACTGCGCGCTGCATAGCGGGCGTACCAGGGACGCGGCCGCCAATCTCGTCTGTCAGGCGGCGCAGGTTGCTTTCGAGCGACGACGGTTGCAGGGCGACCTGAATGATGCGGGCCTCGTCGTCAGTGTCTTTGTCAGTGTCGCGGGGAGGGGTTGCAGCCAGACAGAAAGCGCTGAAGATGGCGCACAAGCAGAAGACTTTCAGCTTTCGCATATCGGGGTGCATTAGAAATGAAATTCTGGAAAAGAGCAAAAGACATTAACCGCAAAGAGCGTAAGGTCTACGTAAAAGTCAGCTGGCCGGCGCCGGCACTTTTATTTTGGTGGCAGCGGGTCCATTCTGTCGAGAATGCCGACCG
>CAYOVU010000148.1:0-3830 GCA_964407505.1 uncultured Acidobacteriaceae bacterium
TGGGCCTGGGCGTTGCGAACAAGCGATGACTTTTCCCGCCCGTGCCAGCCACAAATTCACGAATTCCATTCTTCGGATCAGCAGCGCCGGTCGGAGTCTGCGGCGCAAAGCGCTCGTAGTCGTGGTCATGCCCGGATACCACGACATCGGCGTGAGCATCGTAGAGCGTCTGAAAGAGCGGCTGAATTTCCGGATCGTTTCCGTGCGTTAAACCCGAACTGAACAGCGGTTTGTGGAAATAAGCGAGAGTGCAGGCGGCGGGATGCGCGGCCAGGTCGTCGTGCAGCCACCTTTCTTCGCGCGAGCCGGCATTGCAGCCGCCGACTTCTTTGCATTCGCTGTTGAGCACTATGATGTGCCACGCGCCGAGATCGTAGCTGTAAAAGCCGTCCTTCGGGTCGCCCGCAATCGAACCAAAATATGCGAAATAAAAAGTGGCCCCCGCCGAATGAAACTCGTGATTGCCCACGGCTGGTTTGGTGCGGGATTTTACCCGCCCCCAAGTCTGCTCGTAGCACGCGAAATTTTCCTGGGTGCCATCAGGATAGGCCAGATCGCCGATAGCCATCACTGTCCCCGGGTTTGCCTCGAGGAGTTTTGCCGTAGCTTCGGCGCCCTCAAGACCCGAACAATCCGCGATGTCACCGGCACCAATGAGCACCGGATCATCACTCTTGACCTGAGACTTGAGTTGAGCGGTTGTGGATTGTGCCCGGATGACGCCATGCGGCGCGACCACCGAAGATCCTGATTCATGAATATCGTCCGTCGCCGCGCGAGCGGCCGCGGCAAAAGCAACAGTAAGCAAATAAAGCAGTACTATGGATTTCACTCGTACCTCATAGTTGGCTTAAGTAAAAAGTCGACGCGCAAGAACTTCTACACTTCCCTTCCTAAACGCACGCTTAATCTGCGGCTGAATCGCACGACGAAAACTGGCTCGTTGGATGGGACTTTCCGCGATGCTATTTTTCGCGCAGCGGAGTCCAGCGCAAGCCGAGAGAATATGTCGGGTGGTAATACTCGCGCTGATCGACGTAAATTTTGCTACCGGTGTAAAACCCGAAGACCTCGTTGTTGAGGTTTTCACCCTGGACGATCATGTTCAGGCCATGGTTGAGCCGCACGTTCACCTGCGCATCCAGCTGGAAGTGCGAATAAAGGTAAATGTCGCCGGCGGGTCCCTTTAGGCCGAGATTCGAGGGGTCGGTCGAAGGCATGAACTGGTACTGATAAATCATGGCGCTGTTGTAAGTCATTCCCACATGGATCGAAAGGCGCTGGTAGTCGTAGCTTGGGCCAATATTGAAGGAGTTCGGCGCCTGGCGTTGCAGGGCCGGCGAGTCGGTTCGACCAGGCAAGCCATGGGCTTGCGAATACGTGTAGGTATAGTTCGCAGCGATGCCGAATCCCGAAAGCGCCCCGGGCAATCGACCGAAATGCTGGAGGTATGCGAGTTCAACTCCGCCGACGTGTGCGTTCGACCCATTGATGATCGAGGTGGTCGGGCAGGTTGTGGTCGGAGCAGGACCGCAGAGCGGGTTCGTAACATCGAGCTGACTCGTGTAATAAATCGGATCGATCAGTTGTTTGTAGAAAAACCCAGCCTGAATCACGCCGTAAGGTTGCAAGTAGTGTTCAAACAAAATATCGAAATCGTTAGCACGCTCCGCTTTTAAGTTCGGATTTCCAACAGCGATGTTGAATGGGTTGGTCGACTGGTCGACGGTCGAGTAAGGAACGAGATCGAAAGGATTGGGTCTGGAGAGTCCGCGGCCGTAAACAGCTCGCACATCCGAGTTCGCCGTCAATTGATAACGCAATTGAAGGCTGGGCAGGGGGTTGATATACCACTGGTTGGTGCGCACCGGATTGGTGCTCAGCCAATCGCCGGCATTCGGCTGACCCAGTGGTACGGTAAGTACGGTGAACCCCTGAATATCCAGCTGCGTGGCCTCTAAGCGTAATCCGGTCTGCAGGCTCCAGCGGCCGAACTTCAACGTGTTCATGATGTAGCCGGCTGTGACGCGCTCCGTAAGGTTGTAGTTGTTCGGATCGTTGCTCAGATGGGTGTCACTGACATCGAGAGTAAAGTCGCCGGGGTTGTTGTTGAAGAAGGTGTTCAGTTTACCGATGCTGGTGACGGGACCATAGGGAGGATAGCTGCCGTCATAGTAGTTGCTGTTATGGAAGCCGCTCAAGAATTGGCTCATGAGGAAATTGCCGTTGGGATCCCAGATGGGGGAATTCGCGTTCTCATAATTGTGGGAGTTGCGAATCTTGGCGCCAAACTGCAAGGTGCCGTCATGAGAACCCCACTTGTAGCGTTTGCCGTAAGTCACCGAACCTTGCAGGCTTACTTGATCCGTGGGACCTGTTGAAGTGTCAAATTCGGTCATCGAATACTGAGTCGGGTCGAAAATCCCAGAGCCTGGGGCGGTGCAGGCAGAGTTGAACTGCGGACGATAAGCCGTTTTCGTAACAGTTGGGTCGTAAAAACAGTTCGCTGACCCCGTATACCCGAAGCTGACGCCCGGATTCCCTGCGGCCTGAAGCATTCTGCCGTTCGATACCGAGACATCCCAAGCGAGCCAAGAGCTACTGAATTCGTGCTTGCCTCCGCCTGAAATACTTCCGATCGAATAGTTGGGGGTGCGCTGTGAAGTGGTAAACGAGTCATTGCATGTCGGGAGATTCTGCGGCCCAGGAGTCGGAGCGCACATGCCGTCATTGGTCAGGGTGTAAACCCACTTGTTGCCGTAGTCCTTAAAGTTGGCATAAAAATAGTGCAGGTATATATCCGAGTCCTTGGAGATTCGATCGTCGGCCCCGCCGGCGATACCCCACCGGGTTCGTTGATACCTGTATTCGCGAAGGTCGATGCTGGTGTAGTTGGGAACAGCGGATGTGGAATCGATGGCGGGTTCAATATCGTCGATGCCGCGACCGTTGTAGTCGTAGGTAAATCCAATCAGCGCTCCGAATTGTTTGTTGGTACCGAAACGCTGCCCAACGGTGGCGGTGGTCTGGCCGATGTAACGGCCGCCAAGGATGGGAGTGTAGCCGCCCATAGCACCGAGAATCAGGGTGGGTTGGTCGCCCGCATTCTTCAGCTTCAAATCCACAGTACCGCCGATCGCGTCCCCGTCCTGGCTTGCCGACAGCGTTTTTTGCAGGACAACCGCCTCGACGAGATCCGCGGGAATCACATCGAGTTTGATTTGCCGTACGCCGACCTCGGGTGAAGGGACATTGATGCCCTCGATCGTCACGTTCGTGAGACGCGGCTCGGTTCCGCGAACCTGCACGTACTTGCCTTCCCCTTCGTCGCGTTCGAGGGTGACACCCGGCAGGCGGCCTACCGCGTCGGCGATGTTTGCATTAGGCAGGCTCGTGATGACGTCGGACGAAAGCACGTTTACGATATCGGGTGAAGTTTTCTGGATCTGAATCTGCTCGGCCTCACCTTCGAGATCGGCGTGGACTTCGACGGATTGGCTGGACGCGGCAACTTTTAGCTGCACCGCAATCGTTGATTGTTGATTGGCAGCCAGCTTCATCCTGGTGGTGAAGGTCGCGAACCCCGAATACGTCACTTCAATCGTGTAGTCCCCAGGTTGCAAGCTGGAAATCGTAAATTGTCCCTGATTGTCCGAAATCGTCGAAAATCCGCCAGGCTGAACGGAAACGACGGCCCCTTGGAGTACCCCGCCAGCCGCGTCGGTAACGTAACCGGTAATTGACCCTTTACCGTTCTGATCGGTCGCCGCATTGGCCGGCCCGCTTCCCGAAGTGCTCCGACGCGCTTGGCCTGCAGCTGGCTGGGAAAA
>CAYOVU010000149.1:0-6723 GCA_964407505.1 uncultured Acidobacteriaceae bacterium
GGGCAGCGGCCTCACGTTTTTGCGAGATTAGAAGCAGTGAGAGATCGAGGCCCTGCGGCGAGCCACAAACAGCTGCTGTCTGTTGTTCGATTTGGAAAACAACGTCCATGATCTCGTCGGGCAGAGCAGTTTCTGCGGGAGACCGGAGACGCTCGAGATCTGGCTTTGTAGCCGTCCAGCGGGACTGAAGAGTAGTGAGGGGTGACGCGGAAGACACGGCGCCGGGACCGGCAGTGAGGTTGATACCCTTCTGCTGAGCACATTCCGTGAGGCGTTGTTCCGCTCGGGCGAAGGCAGCAGTGATGCGGCGATTACGTTCGGCGTCCGAAATATGACTGTGGAACGGACTGGCACGCAGAATCTCTTCCGACGATGCGAGAAGTTGCCGGGAGTTGGCATCAGGAGGATCAGCGTTGACCGAAGCTTGCAAATAACGCTCGGCAGTAGCGTAGTTGCCAGAGCGGTAATTGGCCTCGCCGGCTCCGGCCAAGGCTGTGGCATTCACGGGATCGAGACGAAGAACTTCCTCGTATTGGCCGAGGGCCCCGGAGTTGTCCCGAGCTTGCGCAAAAAGTTGCGCGGCTTGAAGATGCTCACTGGCATCGGGCGGCAAGGATGTAGCAAGGGCCATGAGTTCGGACTCGGCTCTCTCGGGAGCGCCCTTCTTCAACAGGAACTGGATGAGTTCGATGCGCGCTCTACGCCGGTTGCCATCGGGATCGGAATTCCAAACTCCATACATCGCATTGTGGTAGTAGCGAGTTGCATCTTCGACAGAACCGCGATGGGCAGCGACGCGGGCGAGGGCGAGATTCACGGCTGCATCCTGGGGCGTACGCTGCCACAGGGCCACAAGATAAGATTCTGCTTCGTCCAGACGGCGGGGATCGTTGCTGTCGCGCAGGGCGCGTGCCAGGCTGAGTTGATATTGGGAGTTCACGGGATCGCACGTGAGCGCCGCGCGGAAAGCCGAGATCGCATCTTCATAGCGGCCCGCGCTTGCCGCGGAAAGACCTTGGGCATAGAGTTTGCGGCCGCGGGCCTGCTGGTTGGCGGTGAAGCGGGTTACCAGGTGGCTAACGCCCGCGAATCCAGTAGCAGCGGCAAGGGTTAGCACAACTAGAATCACAGGCGCGGAGCGCGGAACAAGTTTAGGGAGTCTCCACGACATATCTCGTATGACGATATCATTTTCGTCGTGTGCAGGTTATCGACTGCCAGTGGTTCTTCGGGCGGCACGCGACTCTGAAATTCAGGTTCCAGTTACAGGCTAATCGCCTTCAGTTCAGGTAATATACTTCGTCTGCTTACTCTGACCGAAGAATGAACCGCGAATACCACAAGGGATACAGCCAGGAACTCAACCGGGAAATGGAAGCGCTGGTCTTCGGGCATGCGGGGACGCCGCTGCTCGTGTTTCCGACTTCAATGGGGAAGTATTTCGAATATGAAGACCGCGGCATGATCGGAGTCCTGTGGCATAAGATCGAGCGGGGTGAATTGCAGATCTTTTGCCCGGATGGTGTCGACACCGAGAGCTGGTACAACAAAGGTGTGCATCCGAAGGTGAGGGTGCTGCGGCATTTGCAGTATGAGCGTTACATCCTGCATGAGTTTCTGCCGTTCATCCGCTGGAAGAATCAGACTCCACAACTAGCGATGACTGGATGCAGCTTCGGCGCCTATCACGCCGTGAATTTTTCCTTGAAGCATCCCGACGTGGTGACGCATTGCGTGAGCATGAGCGGGGCATTCGATATCCATCAATTTCTCGATGGATACTACGACGACGATTGCTATTTCAACTGCCCGCCGGATTATTTACCGAATCAGAGTGACGAATGGTTTTTGAGTCGTTACCGCCAAATGAAGATTGTGCTGGGGTCGGCGGATTGGGATATATGTCTGGACCAGAATGTAAAGTTTTCGGCGATTTTGAATGGCAAAGCGGTGCCGCACTGGCTGGACATTTACGGTGATAATTCGAAGCATGACTGGCCATTGTGGCTGAAGATGGCGGAGAAGTATTTTTGAGTGCCTGTCGTAAAATATGGCCGAGGTGTGCATGGACGTCGAGGAAAAAGGGCTCAATCGACTGCTTCTTAGTCCGCTGTATCTCTATGATCAGCTAGTTAGTACGGTAATGCCGGGTGCCGTTTTTTTGGTGTTGCTGTGCTTGAAAGAAAATCCGCTGATGAGGACCTTTTGGTATGGCTCACCGCTAGGCTACCGAACGAAGCTCACCGCCTTTGTTGCGCTGGCTTTTCTAGCAGGTCATCTCGTAAAGCTCCCTCTAAATTTTATTTTTTCGGTGCGGAATAGGATCAAGAAGGAGGACGTCGACGGTTTTTCCGAGGCGCTCAAGAAGCAGACCCCGGAGGTACGAACGCTGTTTAAAGGCATCGTTCTTCAGGGCGCGGTGTTAGCCACTCCAGGGGCGCTGGATCGTTTATCCGTCTCGAAAGCCGATGGAGGTTTTTACGTTGGCACCGGCTCAGCGTTGCTGCTTGGGGCCCTTATATCGGGAGACGGCTCTCGTTGGCGATGGTGGGAGGTCTCGATAGGCTTAGCGATGCTTTGGGTAGGTCTCTGGAAAGCGTATGAGCATAGAGATCGAACGTTAGAGGCGATTGGGGTGGGATGGGCGAATGTACTCGCGAGCGCCACTCCACAGCAATTGCAGCTAGGGGCTGCCCTCATTAAGCTCTAGGGGTCGCGGCCCCGACGAGCCCGCAGTCTGAGGTTCCATCTCCGTCGCAGGTCCAATCGCAGCATCCGTCGGTCCAGTCTTCAGAGGCTGCGGCGTTTGCAACGCAAGGCGCGACGGAACTTCAGGACGGCAAGTCGTAGCACTGTGCGTTTTCGCCAGCTTTGACGAAGTTCGCTCGGCAGGGATTCTTCGACTTCGTAAATTGCTCCGCTGCGCGGAATAATTACTTCGCTCAGATGACAAAGTATCTTTTGCAATGACAATTGAGGAGTGAATCGTGAAGAAGATTGGGATTCTGTTTGGGATGGAGAATACGTTTCCGCCCGCACTGGTGGAAAAGATTAACGCGATGAAGGTGGACGACGTTACGGCGGAGTTTGTGTCGATCGGCGGCATCCGCATGGATGAGCCCAGGAAATATGACGTCATCATCGACCGCATCTCACAGGATATTCCGTTCTACCGCGCTTATCTGAAAAATGCTGCGCTGCACGGGACGATTGTGGTGAATAATCCATTCTGGTGGTCGGCGGACGATAAGTTTTTCAATTATGCGCTGGCGCACAAGCTGGGCGTGGCGATTCCGCCGACGGTGATTCTGCCGCACAACAAGCATCCCGAGGGAACCACGGACCGCTCGATGCGGAACTTGATTTTTCCGCTGAACTGGCAAGAGCTATTCGATTATGTCGGCTTTCCTGCTTTTCTAAAACCTTATTCCGGCGGCGGATGGAAACATGTCTACCACGTGCATTCTCCCGAAGAATTTTTTCAGCACTACAACCAGACGGGCGATCTGTGCATGACGCTGCAGCACGGTGTGGAGTTTGAGGAATATTACCGCTGCTACGTCGTCGGGCAAGAGAAAGTCCACATCATGAAGTACGATCCCAGGGCGCCGCATCATGAGCGCTATGTGAAGGGAAACCCTCCGCCATCGTCAGAGGCTTTAAGGGCCAGGATTGAAAATGACGCGCTCACCTTGTGCAGGGTTCTGGGTTATGACCTGAACACGGTGGAGTTTGCCGTGGAGGGCGGGGTGCCGTACGCGATCGACTTTCTGAATCCCGCACCGGACGCGGAGATTACCTCAGTGGGGCAAGAGAATTTTGACTGGATCGTGAATGCCGTGGCAGAGATGGCCGTGAAGATGGCGTTGAGCGGCGAGGATCCAGCGCAGGATTTACGCTGGGCGAGTTTTCTGGTGGGAACGCCAACAAAAGCATCTCGTAAGGGAGAACCGAAGTGGGTGGCGGAGCGGAAACGTGGAAAGGCTGCAAAGTAGCAACACTTCCGGCACTGGATGTATCACCAAGGTCTTAGCATCTTCAAAATATAAAAAGGGGCAGCCGCGGTTTACGGCGATGCCCCAGCTCAACATCCAATCAACAGGGTGGAACACTAAAACGGCGATGGGGCTCAGCCGGCTTTGGTGAGTACCGGCTGCTGAAGGAAAATAAATTTCACGTATCGGGCGGCCTCTATCAGATGTAGTGATTCGAGAAGTCGAAACGTTTCAAGGTCCAGGAAAAGACGGCAAATGAATCGTTCCTGCATGAACTGGTTTTTACGCTTCGCTGTCTCGTGTGTCGTTCTGGGGTTACCGGCGGCGGCACAGTCTACAGATCCAGCGGGCGTTGCCGTCAGCGCCCGGGCGCGGGCAATTCATGAGTCCGCGATCATCGTGGACACTCACGCCGACACGCCGCAGCGCTTTCTTGATGAAGGCTTCGACATCGGATCGACCGATCCCAAAGACGTTGGACATTTAAGTCTCGACAAGGCACGGAGGGGAAACCTGGGAGCGGAGTTTTTTTCCATCTGGGTCGATCCGGAAACGAATCAAGATCACTTCGCGCAGCACACGTTCGATCTGATCGATTCGGTCTATGAGCAGGCGGCGCGGCATCCGGATCGCATGATGATGGCATTCTCTGTCGCCGATATCGAGCGTGCTCATCGCGATCACAAACTGGCAGCACTGATGGGAATCGAAGGCGGACACTCCATCGAAAACGATATGCATCTGCTGCGCGATTATTACCGCCTTGGCGTGCGTTACATGACGCTTTCCTGGTCGAATACGAACGAGTGGGCAGATTCTTCAGGCGACATCAACGATGCGAAGGTGCAGCATCACAACGGGTTGACGTATTTCGGCAAGCAGGTGGTGCTGGAGATGAACCGCCTCGGAATGATCGTCGACATCTCCCACGTGGCCGATAAAACTTTCTGGGATACGATTGCGACGGCGAAAGCGCCGGTAATTGCGTCGCACTCTTCGGCGCGGGCACTGGTGAACCATCCGCGCAACATGACGGACGATATGCTGCGAGCCGTGGCAAAGAATGGCGGCGTGGTGCAGGTGAACTTCTATTCCGCCTTTGTGGATGAAGACTATCGCAAGGCGATGGAAGCACAGGACAAGGACGAGGCAGCAGCGGTTCAACAATATCTGGTCGAAAGAAAGGCGGAAGGAAAGACGGTCACGTACACCGACAAAGACCGCGTCGAGCGGCAGTGGGCGGCGAAGATTCCGCGTCCGCCGTTCAAGTCGCTGGTCGACCACATCGATCACGTAGCCAAGACTGCGGGAGTGGATCATGTGGGCCTGGGCTCTGACTTCGATGGCGTGAGCGGCGCTACTCCGCAGGGGATGGATTCTGCCGCAGACTTGCCGAAGATTACACAAGCCCTGCTCGACCGTGGATACAGCGCGGAGGATATTAAGAAGATCCTTGGCGGGAATCTGCTGCGTGTGTTCCGGCAGGTTGAGAGCGTCAGCCGCGAAATGCAGGCTCATCCAAATTAACGTCTGCCTGTCGTACAATATCGAGTCCACAATGAAAGTTATTATTTGGAACCAAGGAGCACTTATGCGTGGAATGTTTGTGGCGTTAACAGCAACAGCCGTTCTGCTTGCATTCTCTGCGATTGAGAGCACGGCGCAGGATGCATCCACCTCACAGACCACTCCTGCAAAGCCTGCCGCGCACGCTGCGGCCGTAACGTCGACCGAACCAACGGCGGTCTTCGACACCACCGTAGGCAAGCTGCGCTGCACTCTATTTGAAAAGGAAACGCCGATCACGGTGAAGAACTTCATTGACCTTGCCACCGGTGCGAAAGACTGGACCAATCCTGTCAGCCATGCGACCAAGAAGAATACGCCGCTCTACGACGGAACGATTTTTCATCGCGTGATTCCCGGCTTCATGATTCAGGGGGGCGACCCGAGAGGCGACGGCACGGGCGATCCCGGCTACAAATTCAAAGACGAATTTGTCTCAACCCTCACCTTTGATCGTCCGGGACGGCTGGCCATGGCGAACTCCGGACCAAATACGAATGGATCCCAGTTTTTCATCACCGAAGTCCCAACGCCGCATCTGAACGGTCGGCATACCATTTTCGGGCAGTGTGACGATGCAAGCGTGGTGCTGGTAAAACAGATCACCCACATGGCTACCGACCCAAGCAATGATCGTCCCTTTCGTCCGGTGAAGATCATTCATGTTTCGATTGTTCGCGGAGCGGCGGCCGCAAAGCCTACATCGGCCGCTGCTAAGAAGCCTGCGGCTGCGACACCGAAAGCGCCGGCGAATCCCAATTGAGAAAGAGTGGTAGGGACGGCCGCGGACAACTGTCTCCGAGTGCTGACTTCGACAGAATCCTAACGACCAACGAACTAATTCTGAAAGGAACTCCATGACACGGCAACCCGGACTTTATGCAACGCTTGAAACCAGTGAAGGCAACATCGTCTGCCGCCTTTTTGAAAAGGATGCGCCAAAAACCGTAGCCAACTTTGTGGAACTTGCCGACGGCAAGCGTGAGTGGACGCATCCCTCAACTCGCAAGAAATCCAAAGACCGGCTTTACGATGGCACGATTTTTCATCGCGTGATTCCCGACTTCATGATTCAGGGTGGCGATCCGCAAGGCACCGGCACGGGCGGACCGGGGTATCAATTCGAAGACGAGACCAAAGGCTCGCCGCATAAGCTCGACCG
>CAYOVU010000150.1:0-10082 GCA_964407505.1 uncultured Acidobacteriaceae bacterium
AACGGCGCGGCTTTGCGATCAAGTGGAAGCGGCACTACGAGAGGAAATTCCCCACGGCGAGGTGCAGACCATTCTCGACAACATTGGCCTGCCGAACTCCGGCATCAACCAGTCTTACAGTTCCAGCGGAACGATCGGCACGAGCGACGCCGAAATTCTGATTGCGCTTGATCCCGAGCATCATAGTCCCACCGCGGACCACATAAGGCATCTAAGGGAGGCGTTGCCGCGGCGCTTTCCCGGCGTGGAGTTTTTTTTCCAGCCCGCCGATATCGTTACTCAGATTCTGAACTTCGGTCTTCCCGCACCTCTCGATGTGCAGATCGTGGGAACGGACATGGGTGCCAGTTACGAGATTGCCCAGCAGATTGCGAACAAGATGCGGCACATTCCGGGGGCTGCCGATGTCCATGTGCAGCAGTTGCTGTCCTTGCCCACGTTGCATCTCGATATCGACCGCACGCGGGTCACGCAGGTCGGACTAAGCGCGCGCGATGTGGCGCAGAGCGTGCTGGTTTCGCTGAGCGGAAGCTTTCAGACTGCGCCAAATTTCTGGCTTAATCCACGAAACGCCGTTACCTATCAGGTTGCAGTGCAATCGCCGCAATACCGCATCCTCAGTATGCAGGACTTGATGACCATACCGGTGACCTCGCAGCAAGGGCCGCAGTTGCTGAGTAACCTCGTCCAGGTGTCCCCGGCGGCAAGGGCGGCGACGGTGAACCATTACAACGTGCAGCCGGTGGTGGACGTTTACGCGAGCACCCAGGATCGTGATCTGGGCGCGGTGGCTACCGACACTGACAAAGTGCTCAAGACGTTCGAGGACAAGCTGCCGCGCGGCACTCACATCGTCGTGAGGGGACAGGTCGCCACCATGCGTTCGTCGTTCTTCGGGCTCGCCGTGGGGTTGGCCGGTGCGATTCTGCTCGTCTATTTATTGATTGTTATTAACTTTCAATCGTGGCTCGACCCGTTCATCATCATCGCAGCCCTTCCGGGCGCGCTCGCGGGCATCTGCTGGTTTTTGTTGTTGACGCGTACGACGTTGAGTGTGCCTTCGCTGACTGGAGCGGTGATGTGCATGGGCGTGGCCACGGCCAACTCGATCTTGATGGTCAGCTTCGCGCGCGAGCAACTCGATGAAGGGATTCCGGCGGTGCAGGCTGCCGTTGCGGCCGGATACACTCGCATGCGGCCGGTATTGATGACCGCGCTGGCCATGATCATCGGCATGGTTCCGATGGCGCTCGGCTTCGGTGAAGGTGGAGAGCAAAACGCTCCGCTGGGCCGGGCTGTGATCGGTGGTCTGCTGTTTGCCACGGTCGCAACTTTATTTTTTGTCCCGAGTGTATTCGCCATGTTCCATAGCCGGCGCGAAGCACGGCGCGCGCGTCTGGAACAAAGTAACCTGTAACAGGCATAAGTAGTTTTCGGAGGAATCGGGGTTCAGCATGAGTGCAGAGAACAAATCAGGACAAAAATCGCGCGACACGCAGCCGAGTCAGAGTGAAGAGCATTATGCTGTCGGCGTGCAGGCACAGCGCGACGAAGAGATCGAAGCGATCCAGCAGCAGTCGAAGCATCAACATGTAGGGATCCAGAAGCCGCCTGAGGTTCCACCGGCGCCTCCGCGCAAGGCCTTGACGCTGGTTGCTCTGGCGTTGCTGATCCTGCTGCTTGCGGGTGGCCTCACCCTCTGGAGTCACGCAAGCCACGAACGTGCGCTGGCAAATGAGACGGAGCGAGAGACCGTGCCCACTGTCGCTGTAATTTACCCGCAGTCGGAAAAGCCCGATGAGGATCTGGTACTACCCGGCTCTCTGCAAGCTTACGAGGAGTCTCCGATTTATGCCCGCACCAGCGGATATCTGGTGCGCTGGTACAAAGATATCGGAAGCCGGATTAACAAAGGCGAGTTGCTGGCGAAGATTGATACTCCCGAAGTCGATCAGGAGTTGGATCAGACGCGCGCCACTCGGCAGCAAATCGTGGCGCAGTTGGAATTGGCCAAGATCAGCGCCGACCGTTGGGAGAACCTGCGCAAAACCGATTCCGTCTCTGCGCAGGAAGCGGATCAGCAGACCAGTGGATACAAGCAGGCGCAGGCGAACCTGGCCGCGGCCGACGCAAACGTTCGCCGCCTGGAACAGCTTGAGGGCTTCAAAGATGTTTACGCGCCATTCACAGGCGTGTTGACTCGCCGCAACGTCGATCCCGGTGCGTTGATTAACGCGGGAGCCGGCGCTGCGGGCCGCGAGCTATTTGATATTGCGCGGGTCGATCCGCTGCGCGTGTTCACCAGCGTTCCGCAGGCCTACGCGCCGTTCATAAAAGTTGGCGCAAAGACTGCCGTCACCTTACAGGAGTTTCCCGGGCAGAAATTTGTCGCGACCGTAGCACGCACGGCCGAATCCATCGATCCGACTACGCGGACTCTGCTGACCGAGGTCGATGTTCCCAACAAGGACGGGCGCCTGCTGCCCGGTTCCTTCGGGGAAGTTCACTTTGCCGTAGGCTCGGGCGTGAACAAGGTCACGGTTCCCGTCAATGCGATGTTGTTTCGCTCCGAAGGCCCGCGGTTGGCGGTGATCGGTTCCGACAACAAGGTGCAGTTGCGCCCCATCAACATTGGACGCGATTATGGCGCCACATTGGAAATTCTCGGCGGAGTTTCTCCGTCCGAACAAGTCGTGGTGAACCCCTCAGACTCACTCGAAGAGGGCCAGCAAGTTAAAGTGGCGCAAACATCGCCGGATCAACAGCCAAGCCAGGCACAGCA
Organism: uncultured Acidobacteriaceae bacterium; assembly: GCA_964407505.1. GTDB lineage: Bacteria > Acidobacteriota > Terriglobia > Terriglobales > Acidobacteriaceae > Sulfotelmatobacter. The sequence goes on from CAYOVU010000150.1 coordinate 2,783, forward strand.
GAGCGAGAAAAAGCCGCAGCAAAAAAGAGGCGGGGAGTGAAGAGATCCGCGATTCCGTTCGCCTTGCTGCTGCTCGCTTTTACCACCGGATGCACGGTTGGTCCGCGTTACAGCAGGCCCGCGACTCCAACACCGGCGCCGGATGCGTGGAAGACGCAGCCGCCATGGGAGCGGGCGGCTCCTAAAGATTCAATTCCCAAAGGCGCATGGTGGCAGGTTTTCCGTGATCCGGCACTCGATGCCTATGAACAGCAATTGCTGCAGGCTAATCAGTCTTTGGAAGCCGCGCGCGACCGTCTCACGCAGGCTCGTTCTCTGGCTCGCGTAGCGACTGCAGACATGTTTCCGCAGCTTTCCGCCGATCCCAGTGCTTACCGTGAGCGTGGTTCAGCCAATCGTCCGTTGAACGGAGCCGGACCGACCATCGTGAACGGTGTTGCTCAGCCGATTCAGCCCTACACGCAAAGTGTATTTACGATCCCGTTCTCGCTGAATTACGAGGTCGATCTTTTCGGACGCGTGCGGCACAACGTCGAAGCCGCCAATGCTTCTCTGCAGTCGACGGCCGCCGATCTGCAGAACGTGCAATTGGTGCTGACTGCGGAACTCGCTGCCGACTACTTCACCCTGCGCGAACTCGATGCCGAGTTTGACGTAGTGCAAGAGTCGGTGGGCTACCAACGGAAAGGTCTCGATCTGGTGAACAACCGCCATGAAGGCGGAGTCGCCAGTGGATTGGAAGTTGCGCAACAGGCCGCCCTGCTTGACTCCACATTGTCTCAACTGGCGCTGGTGAAGCAGTCGCGCGCGCAGTACGAGCACGCCATCGCCGTGCTGGTGGGGCAGTCGGCGTCGAGCCTCAACGTGCCGGTTGAGCCATTGCGGGCCACACCACCGCCCATTCCTTTGGGAGTGCCTTCCGATGTATTGGAGCGCCGCCCAGACATTTCAACCGCCGAACGCATGATGGCTTACGAAAACGCTGAGGTCGGCATCGCCCGCAGCGCATTCTATCCGCACATTACGTTGAGTGGTTCCGGCGGATGGCAAAGCGTTGAACTCGGCCCGCTGTTAAATGCGCCAAGTCTTTTCTGGTCGTTGGGCGCGGATGCTCTGCAACCGATCTTGCAGGGCGGACGAAACCGCGCAAATCTTGCTGCGGCTCGCGCTGCCTATGATCAGTCGGTGGCCAATTACCGACAGGCTGTGCTCACGGCGTTTCAGCAGGCCGAGGATGGTATCAGCAATTTGAGCACGCTTGCGCAGGCTCTTTCCACGCAAGGTGCAGCGGTGGAAGACGCTCGCCGCGCCCTGGCGATCGCCAACAATCGTTATGTCGGCGGGGTCACCACTTACCTGGACGTCATCACGGCACAGACAACTCTGTTGAGCAGCCAGCGACTGGAGACGCAATTGCTTGGTCAGCAAATGGTGAGCGCGGTCTACCTGGTGAAAGCCCTCGGCGGTGGCTGGGACGCAAGCCAAATCGAAGATGAGCAGGTTCATCCGCAAGCTGGCCAGGTTTTGCAACCGTAGGCCTCAAGCCGAAGCTCACACACTGAAAATCGCTTCCAGAGCGCGATTTGAGGGCGTCAGGTTGACAATACGGTCGAAGAGGCCTACTATTGTCATTGAGTAAACATACATCTCCTCTTATTAATCTTTTTGTTACTCTTTCAGGTTTTCGCAAGCAAGTCAGCCCATCTGAAGCCTGTGACGCAGAGAATGAATCCGCCGGGGATTTTTGCGCCATGCGATTTCGTTCGTTTTCTACGCTAGTCATTCTGAGCCAAAAGGACAGCCTATGAAAAATACCAAGTTTCTTGTGAAGGTGAACCGTGGCGGTGCGCGCGCTGCGGAATACGTCCTGCGGATCGACCGCACCCCCATTCAGACCACGACCAACCTGAAGCTTGCTCTCGCCATGGGAAGGCTCACTGCCGAAGACGCCGTCAAAACCATGCAGAATTCCCGCTGCAATCCCGAGCTAATCTCTGTGCAGGTTCCTGCGTAGTAGAGCTGCTGTTCAGATCGACATGATCCTTGCCGCGTTGGGGTAACCCAACGGGCATGCGTTCGTGTCTCCCATTCGCTTCAAAGATCCGAGCATCATCCGTGCAGCGGAGCGTCCACACTCGTGGACTATGCGCGGGCGTGTCGTTCGCTGTTCGGCTTCGAACCGCTGAGTGCGAAGAAGAGAATGTAGAGATAGCAGATGACCGGCAAGAAGAAGGCGTGATGGATGCCGATCCTGTCGGCAATTGCTCCTTGCGCCAGCGGGATAATCGCTCCGCCAACAATCGCCATGATCATGATTCCGGAACCATCGCCGGTGAGCGGGCCAAGTTCCGCCACGCCAAGCGTGAAAATGCTAGGGAACATGATGGAATTAAAAAAGCCCACAAGGATGATGCTGTACATGGCAAAGTGGCCCGTGCTGAGCATGGAGATCGCAACGAGTGCCGCAGCGCATACAGCGCAAATGCCCAACAATTGCCCGGTTTTCATTTTTTGCAGCAGCCCGGATCCGATGAAGCGCCCCACCATGGCTCCGCCCCAGTAAAAGGACACGAAGCTGGCAGCGACCCTTTCGGTGAGTCCGCCGATCTCCGGCTGGGTGAAATAGTTCACCAGAAAACTTCCAATCGCGACTTCGGCGCCTACGTAAACAAAAATGGCAATCGCGCCAAAAATTAAATTCGGATGTCTCCAGATCGAGTCGTTTACTTTTTCCCCGACCTTATGTTGGGCCTGCGGAATTTTGGGCAGGTGAAAGCTGCCGATTGCCACGGCAAGAACCACGAGAGCAATACCCAGGCCGACATAAGGCGTCTTGACGGTTGCGGCTTCGTGCAAGCGATAAGCCTGCAGCGCATCGGGAGCCATGGCGCGAATTTCGTTCATGGCTTTCGGAGCCGCGCTCAGAATCAGCAGTCCACCGAAAAAAGGCGCGAGAAAAGTTCCGAGGGAATTGAATGCCTGCGTGAGATTCAGGCGGCTCGAAGCGGTCGCAGGCTTACCCAGCACCGTAACGTAAGGATTGGCCGCAACCTGCAAACAGGTGATGCCGGCAGCCAGCACAATCAGTGCGACCAGGAACAGAGCGAATGACGGAGCGCTGGCGGCCGGCACAAACAGAAACGCGCCGATTCCCATGGTCAGCAGGCCCACCACCATCGACCGCTGATAACCCATTGAATCGATGATCTTCGCCGAGGGAATGGAGAACAGAAAGTAGGCCCCAAAGAAGGCGAATTGAACCAGCATGACCTGCGCGTAATTCAAGTCGAAAATCGATTTCAGGTGAGGCACAAGAATGTCGTTGAGACAAGTTAGGAAGCCCCACATGAAGAACAGCGTGGTAACAATTGCGAGCGGCGCGGTGTAAGAAGTATTTGTCTCAGAGACGGTCGTCGTGGACGTGCTCGGAGTGGTCATTGCCATCGTGAATTGTCCTTTGCTCGGTTCCCATCAATCTTAATCGTTTTTGCATGATAGCACTGCGGGTCGAGCAACCTGGGATTCACGTCCAACCTTTATTTTCTGTAATGCCGTCGGCCGGCGACATAGACAGACCCTAGCGTTCAGAATCCGGACTGCGATCCGGATGGGGTGGTCCCCCCCGGCTTCGCGGGCCACGAAGGATCCGTATATCGACAGAGACTAGGCCTGAATCTTCACTAGCCAGTTTGCAGGCTCGGGCAGGATCGCGAATGTCGGAAGCTTGCCGCGCACCATGGCGACTTCGTCACAGTTGTAGTACCTGGGACAAACGTGGCAGTCTTTGTGAATTTTGTCGGGCAGATCTTCGCGGCGCGCCATCTGGAATCCTTGGCGCGCAAAAAATTCAGGAGCCCGTGTAAAAAGGCAAATGCAATCTACGCGATGACGTTTCGCTTCGGCCATCAAAGCCTTCATCAACCGGCTGCCTCCACCTTGCCCCTGCGCCCACGGACCCACAGTGATTGAACGAATCTCGGCCAGGTGCGTGCCGTAGAGATGCAGCGCTCCGCATCCAATAATCCGGCCTTCGCTTTCGAGGACCACAAAGTCTCGTACATTCTCGCAAATCTCCGCCAGCGTGCGCGGCAGCAGGGTGCCGTCGCCGGAATAAGCCGAAATCAACTCGTGGATGCGCTTGGCATCCGGCAAAATAGCTTTACGCGTGCGCATGAATCTTGACCTCCTCGCGCAAGGATTGGATTTTGTCCTTCGCCGCCGCAACCGCCTGCCGCACGCGAACTGGCGCAGTACCGCCTACAACATCATGAATTGCCAATACCGAAGCCGGTTTCAGGCATTCGTAAAAATCCTCGCGGAATGCCGGATTCAGAGCACGCAACTCATCGAGCGCGAGATCTTGAAGCTCGCATCGTTTTTCCAGGCATAACTTCACCGCTTTGCCGACCGCTTCGTGCGCGAGCCGTGAAGGAACTCCGCGATTGACCAGATAAGTCGCTGCAGCCCAGGCATTCATGAATCCCGACTGAGATGCTTCATTCATGCGCTCGTGGTCGAACTCGACGGCTTTCATCCAGCCCGCCACGAGCGGCAAGAGCGCGAGCGCGGTATCGGCAGCATCGAAAAGCGGCTCCTGCGTTTCTTGCAAATCTTTGTTGTAAGCAAGAGGCAAGCCTTTCAAAGTGACGATGAGTGCCGTCGCAGCCCCGACAACGCGGCCGGTTTTGCCCCTCACCAACTCCAGAAGATCGGGATTTTTCTTTTGAGGCATAGCGCTGCTGCCGGTCGAGTAAGCCTCGGGCAAGTGCACAAAGCCGAATTCCTGCGAGGAGAAAATAATCATCTCCTCGGCCCATCGGCTCAAGTGCAGCGCCAGGAGCGACAGGGTATTGACGAACTCAAGAACGAAATCGCGGTCGCTAGTGGCGTCAATGCTGTTTGCTGTTGGAGCGGAGAAGTCGAGCTCCTTCGCCATGAATGCGCGATCGAGCGGCAAAGTCGCGCCTGCAACCGCGCCCGACCCCAGGGGACACAAATTCAAGCGTCGGCGGCAATCGGCAAGTCGGTCAGCGTCCCGCAAAAACATTTCGACATACGCCAGCAGCCAATGTGCTATCAGCGCCAGCTCAGCGTGTTGCAAATGCGTGTACGCCGGCATCATTGCGCCGCCGGCCTTTTCGGCGCGGTCGATGAACGCCGCGCAAACCTCGGCTAGTTCCTTGCGCAACTCATCGATGGAGGCGCGCACATATAGGCGTAAGTCAGTAGCGATCTGCTCGTTGCGGCTGCGCCCGCTGTGCAGTTTGTACCCCACGTCACCGATTCGCGCCACCAGTTGCTTTTCAACAAAGTGATGAACATCCTCGGCTTCGGCATCCTCAATCAGTTCCGTAGGCGTGGGGTGCCCCATGTCTCGCTGTTTTTGCGAGACATGGGCAATCATCGCGCCGATCTGCTGAAGTCCTTCGAGAACGCTGATCAGTTCTTCCGCAGATAAAACTCCGGCGTTTTTCAGCGCGCGCGCATGAGCCGCGCTCGCTGCAAGCTCGTAACTCAGCAGGCGGAGATCGAAGTCAAACGAGCGCTGCCATTTTTCGAATTGCGGATCCAGCGGCTGCCGGAACCGGCCCGACCACATCTTCATCGCACAATCTCCAGGCGCGTGCGCGCCCGCGTGCGCGAAGGCAAGCCGAGGATCCGAATGAATCCCTCCGCGTCCTTCTGATCATAACCATCACCCATAGTGAACGAGGAAAGATCGGTGCGATAGAGGGAATGCTCGGACTGGCGGCTTACTACCGAAATATTTCCTTTGTAGAGAGACAGGGTCACGCTGCCCGTCATCTCTGCCTGCGTGCTGGAGACGAAGGCGTCGAGCGCCTCGCGCAGGGGCGTAAACCACAACCCAAAATACACCAGCTCCGCATACTTCAACCCAACATGCTGTTTGAAGTGCGCGACTTCGCGTTCTAGGCAGAGCGCTTCCAGTTCGCGGTGCGCGGCAATCAGCAAGGTGCCGCCGGGGGTTTCGTAACAGCCGCGCGACTTGATTCCCACAAAACGGTTCTCCACCACATCCACGCGGCCGATGGCATTGCGTGCACCGATTTCGTTTAACAATTCGACCAGCGAAACCGGATCGAGCTTCATGCCGCCGACGCTGACCGGCGTTCCTTTCTCGAAGCCGATGGTCACTTGTTCGTTCTTATCCGGCGCCTCTTCGGGTGAGCGAGTAATTTGCCACGTTGTCGGTAGGGGTGCGTTCCCAGCATCTTCGAGTTCCCCGCCTTCATGGCTCAAGTGCCACAGATTTCGGTCGCGGCTGTGAATTTTCTCGCGGCTCGCGGCCACCGGGATGCCGTGTTTTTCAGCGTAATCAAGACAGTCTTCGCGCGATTTCAGCGTCCACTCCCGCCACGGTGCAATCACTTTCAACTCCGGAGCAAGCGCCTGATACGTTAACTCGAAGCGAACCTGATCGTTTCCTTTTCCTGTGCAGCCATGCGCCACGGCCGTTGCGCCTTCGCGCAACGCAACCTCGACCTGATGCTTCGCAATGACAGGGCGCGCCAGCGATGTGCCAAGCAAATATTTATGTTCGTAGACTGCGCCGGCCCTCAGCGCAGGGAAAACATATCCCATCAAAAATTCTTCGCGCAGATCTTCGACGATAACCTTGCTCGCGCCTGTGGCATAAGCCTTCTCGACCACCGCCTCGATGTCATCGCCCTGACCAACGTCGGCAACCATCGCGATTACGCTATAGTCGTGATTCTCTTTGAGCCACGGAATAATGATGGAGGTATCGAGTCCTCCGGAATAAGCGAGAACGACTTTTTCAGGCATGAGCACTCCTCGCGGGAAGGCGATCGCCGCCGCCCAGCAATAAATAAAGAATCGCTTTTTGAACGTGCAGGCGGTTCTCCGCCTGCTCAAAAACGACTGACTGCGGCGAATCCATCACCGCATCCGCTACTTCAAGCCCGCGGTGCGCCGGCAAACAGTGCATAAACACCGCATGGGACGCCGCTTCCGCCATGAGTTCCGGATTCACCTGGTACGGAGGAAAAATCTGCGCGCGGTGTTCCGCCTCACTCTCCTGCCCCATGCTGGCCCAGGCGTCAGTATAAATCGCGTCGGCTCCGGCAACCGCCTCATGTGGGTCGGTCAGCAGTTGAATTTCGGCGCCGGTTTCCGTAGCTATCTCGCGCGCATCCGCGACAATCTGCGGATTGGGCGCATATCCCGGCGGCGTAGCAACGTGGATCGACGATCCTAAGCACGCGCATGTCAGCAACAGCGAGTGCGCCACATTGTTTCCATCGCCGACATACGCTAC
>CAYOVU010000151.1:0-14769 GCA_964407505.1 uncultured Acidobacteriaceae bacterium
CGGAGAAAACAGCGTCGACGCCAAGGTTGTGCTCAGCTTGTTCCTGCGCCGCGAGCACCGTTACGATGAAGCGCGCGTCTTCATGCACGATCTGGGAATTCGCTTTCCGAGAAACTATCTCTTCCCACTCGAAGAAGCGAACTTGCTGCGCGCTGGCGGACATGCGACCGAGGCTGCCGCAGCTTATCGCAAAGTATGGCAGAGTGGACGCGAAGGGAAATACGGCAACCTGCATTATGAAATAGCGGCATGGGGATTAGGCGAACTCCTGCGCAACCAAAAAGACTACTCCGGAGCCGCAGCCGCCTACGAACAAGTTAGCCAGGTTCCGGATTCCGATCCAGAGACACTGCAGAAAGCCAACCTCGCGGCCGGCGAAATGTACGATCTGCTTCAAAAGCGCGACCTGGCGATGAAGAAATATCAGACAGTGCTCGCACAAAATGGCAGCACCCCTCCAGCTGAGCAGGCACGCAAACATATTAGGGAAGCGTACCGGGAGTGAAGGGTGCTAAGAGTGATCAGGATGCATGTACGACCTGAAGGCCCAGTACCTTCTCGAAGGAATCGAAATCGCGATCGCGGTGCAAGAGTTTGTGTTTCGACTGCAAACAGAAAGTGGCAATCAGACAATCAATCGTCTTCCGAACCGTATAGTTCCGTTCTCGCAGGTCGCGATAATTGTGGGCGGCAGCGATGGCAAGAGCGTGACCACCGGTTCGAAAAACCTCAAAGTTCAGGAGTTGACCCTGCGCGCGCGCGAAGGCATTCTTGTCCCGGATGCCTTGCAGCACTTCACAAAGGATGAGATCCGTTAGCCCTAGCCGCTGGCGCTGTAGTTCACGATCCAGCCAGCGCGTTTCCGGGTTCTCGGTGCCCCGCAGATAATCTATCCACACGGTCGTGTCGACAATCACCACTGGACGAGCTACTCCGGAACTCTTGTCAGGCGCGACTGGTTGAGGTCGCCCTCCCAGTCGATTTTTCCACGGAGGCTTCGAATCGCGCCTTGGGAGTGCGTTTCCGCGAGCAATCTGAGCCCAGCTTCGACGGCAGCTTTCTTAGTGCGGGCGCCACTGTACCGCATCGCTTGGCGCATCAGCCGGTCATCAATGTCTATATTTGTGCGCATGATAGACGAGCCTCGTATGTGTAAGTATTGCATATTTATGTGTATAGAACAAGTCCCCACTGTGGGTCTAACAGTCTGCCGGGAACCTTTCCAGCTACAATTGCGTATTGTCTTGCAGGGGTATCTGGGGGTACATCCATGTACTGCAACTATTGCGGCAAAGTGATTCAGGACGATGCGGCGGTTTGCGCCTACTGCGGGGTTCGCGTGGGAGCGTCGGTGGCGCGAAAGCGACTGGTGCGGCCTCGGCAAGGACGCAAGATCGCGGGCGTCTGCCTGGGCGTTGCTGAGTACTTCGACGTTGACGTAACTGTCGTCCGGCTCGTCTGGCTGATCACGTCGTTCATGACGGGGATTGGTCTGATCTCATATCCCATTGCATGGATCGTGATGCCGGAAGAACCCTTGCTGCTGGCGGCTCCAGCGGGCGCGCAGCGAGTGACCAACCCGTAGCTTTCTAAATAGCCGGGCGTGCGCGCGGCGGGGAGCAGAATTTATGATCAAATCATCTGCATGCCGCAGATCACCTCTCACCACATCACCAGCGCGGATGCGGAGATCGCGTACTGGGTGCTGGGCGATGGCCCTCCGGTAATCCTGCTTCATCCTTTTCCGGCGAATCACGAATTTTGGATTCCAGCGGCGCAGTTTTTAACCACACGCTACCGCGTGATTCTGCCGGATCTTCGCGGCCACGGAGACTCCGGCGTCGGGGAAGGCACGGCCACAATGGAGAAGCACGCCGCCGATCTCTCGCTCGTGATGGATGATGCCGATATCGGCCGCGCTCCGCTGGTCGGTGTTTCGATCGGCGGATATTTGCTGTTCGAGTTTTGGCGAAGGCATCGGGGCAGAGTCGCTGCTCTCGGTTTCTGCAACACAAAGGCGCAGGCCGACTCAGCCGAAGCCCGCGCCGGACGCCTAAAAGCAGCGAACGACGTTCTGGACCGTGGCGCGGAACCGTTTTTCGAAAGTATGATTCCACGCCTGCTGGGCGCGAGCACGCGAGAAATGCGTCCTGATCTGGTTGAAGGCGCGCTCCGCTTGATGCGCAAGATGTCTCCCGAGGACGTTGCCCAAGTGCAGCGCGGCATGGCCGAGCGTTCGGACTCGGTAGAGACGTTGAAGACCATTAATGCACCCACGCTTCTCGTGACCGGAGACGAAGACATACTGACCGGCGTGAACGAAGCGGAGCTGATGCGCCAGCATATATTCGGCAGCCAGTTGCGTGTGATTCCAAAGGCAGGCCATTACTCCGCGTGGGAGCAGCCTCAGGAAGCCGGAAAGTTGCTGAGGCAGTTTCTGGATCAACTTTAGTTCTGATGAACTTTAAATCCCGCGAGCCTCGGTTCGCGGTAGAATCCATCACGCTATGAAAAGGCTCACTCTCGCGGTCGTATTCGTTGCGTCAGCGCTGTGCGCTCAATCGCAGGATCATCCTGCTCGACCCCGCATTCTTGGCATCGATCACGTTGCGTTCTACACCACAGACGCCGACGGAGTGAAACAGCTGTACAGCGGCACGCTCGGTTTGGCTTCAGCCGCGCCGGTGGAATCTGGCGAACTCGCGCGATACCTGGTCGGCAGGCAATGGGTCGGCTTCAGCGCCGCGCCCGACCCTAAAGCCACGGACCGAATGGATCACGTTGCATTTGCCACCGACAACATTGCTGCGCTGCGCAAGTATCTGGTGGCGCATGGTGTAAAAGTCGACGCCGTCGAAGGCCGCGCGGATCACAGTCTCACCATCGCCTTGACCGACCCCGAAGGCCATCGCATTGAATTTGTTGAGCGCGGCAAGGGCGAAGCACCAGCGCCGCCCGATTCGGCCGTTTCGCGTCACATGATTCATACAGGATTTCTGGTTTCCAGTCGCGACGCCGAAGACGACTTCTATCGTGACATTCTTGGCTTTCGCCCTTACTGGTACGGTGGAATGCAGCCGGGAAAAACTGACTGGGTCGCTCTGCAGGTGCCGGATGGCACCGACTGGCTGGAATATATGCTGAACCAGCCGGAACATCCCGATTTGCGGCTGACTGGTGTAATGAACCACATCTCGCTCGGCGTCGCTGACATGAAGAAGGCGCAGGCGGTTCTGGAGTCCCACGGTTGGAAGCCGCATGGCGACGAGAAAGCCCAGATGGGGCGAGACGGCAAGCGGCAGCTCAACCTGTTCGATCCCGATTTGACGCGAATCGAATTGATGGAATTCAAACCCGCCGAGAAACCTTGCTGTTCGGAGTTCACGGGGCCGCATCCTTCGGAGTAGGGAATTGTTGATTTCTGAGAGAAACCGGTGACTAGAGCGTTGGAGCGTTTTTCTGTCACTCTGTTTCACTTACTTGGTATCATCTCTAGCGCAGCGGAGATATCTGCTTTTCTTCTCCGCTCACATATCCCTAGGAGATCCTGATGGCTCGAGTCACCGGAATCGGCGGCGTCTTCCTCAAAGCTCGCGACCCCAAAGCCCTCGCCGGGTGGTACGCCCAGCACCTCGGCATCCAGCTCGCCGAGTACGGCGGTGCTACCCTCCTCTGGTCCGACGAAGTCCCCGCCGGAACCGGCCAAACTGCCTGGATGCTCTTCCCCGACACCACCAAGCACTTCGGCGCTCCCACCCAGCGCGCCATGATCAACTACCGCGTCGACGACCTCGAAGCCCTCCTCACCCAGCTCCGAGCCGCCAACGTCCCGATCGACCCCCACCAGGAATCTGCCCCCTACGGCCACTTCGCCTGGATCACCGACCCCGAGGGCAACCGCCTCGAACTCTGGCAACCTCTCGTCGAGACACCGTAAAATTGATTGAATTTCTACCTGCTCAAGTGGCTAACAAGAATGAGATTTCAATCAAAAATCAATCGGCGATTTTGCTAGAATTCTCTCGCCATGCTTAACACTTCTTTAGTTCCTGAGAAAACAGTCGTTACCGCCAAAGGCGACAGCGCCACCGTGGATGTGAGCGGCGCCAGCGGCCGTGTGTTTCTGCTGACTCTCGACATCACAAACATCATTGAGCAGGAGTCGCTCGATGTCGCGATTTATGGTTCGGCGGATGGGGCGACGTGGGCTGCGAAGGCGGTGGTCGCCTATCCTCAGAATTTTTATCGCGGCGAGTTTCCACTGTTGCTCGATCTGACTGCGCATCCCGATGTGAAGTTCGTGCGCGCGCATTGGGAAGTCGCGCGTTGGGGACGCGGCGTGGAAACGCCGATGTTCGAGTTCGGCCTTACTCTGAAAGAGATTCCGGCAGAGCTACTACGCGAAACATCGGGCGATGCGGTGAGTGCGGCCCGACGCTAGGCAGGACAGGAATTGGCCGGGATCAATCTGCCGCAGCTTCGAGTGCTACATCAGGCCTTCCTGCCGGCCGCAAAAAAGCGGTGCGCTCCGTTTCGAAAGCTTCCAGGTTCGCTCCCATGGCGTGGTCGTTCCATCCCAAAACCGCGCCGATGCGCAACGCCGCCTCGCGGCTGCAAGACTCGGACCAGCACGCTCCCAACGCAATCGGCACACGGCGCAGCAGCACGTCGGCTAATGTCACAGCGTACTCCCGGCGGTAGGCTTCCACCACTTCAGCGATCACATGCGTGGTGTGAGTACAAATCGGCGCTCGCAGTTCCGCACTCACCAGTGCCATGCGCGCGATATCTGCCGCACGTTTCCCGTGCCACTCCAGCATGCCGCGCGCCGAATCTTCACTGATGGAGCCGATCCGGGCAATTTCGAGCACAGCCTCGTCGAGCAGCGGATCCAATGCGTTTTCCTGCCCCATTGCCACGGTCGTGGGTTCGGCGGCGTTCAGTCCGATCTTTCTGGCGCACTCTCGAGCTAGCGATGCCGCAGTCGTCAATTTTCCGCCGATTACCGAAATCATGCGAGATGCGGCGTCATCCGCGTGATCGTGCAAAATGTGCTTGCGAGTCACGGCGGATGGACGATTATCCGGCGAGTAAGGCAACGGGCGAACCCCGGCAAAAGCATGCTTGACGCTCTGCGCCGAGATCTTCGCCTTGGGAAACAGTTTTGCGACCGAACTTATCAGATAAGTGATTTCGTCGGCGGCAGGGACTGTTTTTCCGGGATCACCCGTATCGGCGACCTCGGTCGTTCCCACCAGGATTTGATCATTCCAGGGAATGATGAAGATGGGACGGCCATCTGCCGCTTCGGTATAGAGGGCTGCATTTGGAGAACCTGGAAATCGCGGCAAAAGAATGTGCGTACCGCGCACCCCACCCAGCATAGGCTTAGCCATGCGAATCGACGAGCGCTGACATACACGGTCGGCCCAGGGTCCGCTGCAGTTGATCACCCAGCCGGCGTCCACGCGTACTTCCCGGCCTGTGAGTTGATCACGCAGCAGCACGCCGCGAACCCGGCCGTGAGCCACATCGACCGCCAACGCTTCCATGTGATTTCGGACTGTAACTCCGGCATCCCAGGCTTCCATTAGCCATTCAGCTACCAATCGTTCCGGGAATTCGCACTGCGCATCTTCGTAGTTAAAAAACGACCAGCGGTGTCCGGCATCCAGCGCCTGCTCCAGCCGCTTCAATTCCATTTCTGTGACATCCGCGCTCGGCGGTTTTCCGGCCATTCGCTGGTACAACCATAATCCTGCGCGAATCTTCATCGCACTGCGCTGGCTTTGCTCAGTCAAAAGCAGCACAAAGTGTATGGGATGCACGAGGTGAGAACGCTCGCGCAACAGCCTTTCCCGTTCGTGCAGGGATTCCCGTACCAGGCCCAGTTCGCCGTGCTCAAGATAGCGCAGTCCGCCATGAATGATGCGTGTAGACCGGCTGGTTACTCCGGAAGCAAAGTCATTCTGTTCCACCAGCAGTGTGTGTTTTCCGGAACGGGCGCACTGCCGCGCCACGGCCACGCCGTTGATGCCACCGCCGATCACCACCACCTGAAAGTGCTGGCCCTCGAGCGATGCTCGCTGATTTGCGGCTAAAACCATTGGTTATCAGTGAGATGCCGAACTTGTGAGATTAATTATAGAGTCTCCAGTTTAAGTCTGAACTTGGCCCGCCATAGAGAGAAGGTAACGTTAGTACCGCTGAAACGACTGGCCCCAAGGGCTGCACGCCTCAAGTTGGAGGCTTACAAGAGGTGAAGAAATCCCGGCCCACTGCAGCGGCTGTAGGCCGGGACCTGAGAGCACCCTCATGTAGGTCGAGTTAAGCGACCTTTTGTACTGGCTTTGCACCGCTGCTCACACCTTTTGAGAATAATGCGATCATCTCGAGATTAAAGGCGGGAATATCGTCAGGCTTGCGGCTTGTGACCACTCCGTTACTCAAGATTACTTCTTCGTCCACCCACGTTCCGCCCGCGTTCTGGATGTCGGTTTTCAACGACGGCCACGAAGTCACAGTGCGACCTTTCACCGCGCCAGTTTCGACCAGCATCCAGGGGCCGTGGCAGATCGCCGCAACCGGCTTTCCCTGATCGAAGAAATCCTTAACAAAATGCACTGCGTCCGGATTCATGCGCAGTTGATCGGGGTTCATCACTCCGCCGGGCAGCAATAGGGCATCATATTGCTCCGCTTTCGCGGATTTGAGCGGCACATCGACTGTGACCTCCTCGCCCCAGTCTTTGTGGTTCCATCCTTTTATTTTGTTGTCGGCTGGGGAGACCACGTGAGTTCGCGCACCAGCCTCTTCCAACGCCTTTTTGGGTTTCTCGAGCTCCGATTGTTCAAAGCCATCTGTTGCCAGGATTGCGACGGTTTTTCCTACCAAAGTATCGGACATGATTTCCTCCTTAGAAGAACTAGGGATTACAAATTCGTTTGCAGCTTAGGTGCTGTAGGTTCGATGCGACTCTGCTGGCCACGGTTTATCGCGATCGACCAATTCGTGACGTAGGCGCATTGCTCCCGCGAAGCGGCTCATTTAAAGTGGTTGCCAATGTCCACAACCGGCGAACGTTTCGAACGCGCAGTCGCAATCATGGAGCGCCTGCGGGCTCCGGGAGGCTGCCCATGGGACCGCGAGCAGACCTTCGATTCCATCAAGCCCTATACCCTCGAAGAGACCTATGAAGTTCTTGAAGCCATCGACAATCGCGACTGGAACGAACTGCCCGGCGAGCTTGGCGATCTCTTGCTGCAGGTGCTCTTCTATTCAGAAATGGCGAAGGAACAGGGATCGTTTTCTATCGACGACGTTCTTGACCGACTTTCGCGCAAACTTGTGGACCGGCATCCCCATGTCTTCGGCGACACAAAAGCCGAAACGTCGGCTGATGTCAAACGCAACTGGGAGGCGCTGAAGGTCGAGGAAAGGAAAAAACGCCTGAGTGAAACCGGGAGCGCCGCCGCTGGCATGACCGGCAAATCAGCACCTGCACAATCGATTCTCGCTGGGATTTCTTCATCGATGCCGTCGCTGCTGGAAGCTCATAAGCTGAGTTCGCGCGCGGCACAGGTTGGTTTCGACTGGCCTGAGATCGATGGCCTGTTCGAAAAACTCAGCGAAGAAACTGCCGAACTTCGCCAGCACCTGCATGAATTTCCCGCGCCCGGCCCTCGCCCTGAAGGCCGCGGGGTAGCCGGATCTGGACGCCAGGTTGTTCCAGAAGATTTGCGTGTGCGGCTGGAAGAAGAAGTTGGCGATCTTTTCTTTGTCCTGGTGAACATCGCTCGCTATCTCGCGCTCGATCCCGAATCAGCGCTGCGCCGGACTAATCGAAAGTTTCGCCGCCGCTTTCAGTGGATGGAGGAACGCCTGCATGAGAACGGGACATCGCCCGAGCAGGCAACGATGGATGAGTTGGAATCGCTTTGGCAGCAGGCCAAGCGACAGGAGAGCCGGTCGTGACTGCAGAGAACGTCGCGATCCGTCACTGTCGAGGTCTGGATGAGTTGCAAGCTTGCGTAACCTTGCAAAAGGAAGTCTGGAATTTTGCGGACGCGGACCTGGTTCCGCTACGCATGTTCGTGGTCGCCGAAAAAGTGGGCGGGCAAGTGATGGGCGCATTCGATGGCGCTCGCATGGTTGGTTTCGCGCTCTCGGTACCAGGCACGCGGTCCGGCCACATCTATTTGCACTCGCACATGCTGGCCGTGCGCCAGGAGTATCGTAACAGCGGGCTGGGCCGCCGGCTCAAACTACTGCAGCGCGACGACGCTCTCTCACGTGGCATCGAACTCATCGAGTGGACCTTCGATCCGCTCGAGATCAAGAACGCTTATCTGAATATTGAAAAGCTGGGAGCGATCTCCCGCCGCTACAATATCAACCAGTACGGAATCACATCGTCGCCATTGCAGGGCGGCCTGCAGAGCGACCGTCTGATCGCCGAATGGTGGCTGAAGTCAAAGCGCGTGGAAACCTTACTGGCGACGGGAAAGAACCCAACGTTCAGTCAACAGGCTAGGATCGAAGTTCCGGCGCAGATTTATGAGTGGAAGTCCGCTCCGGAAACGAGAAGCAAGGCACATAAAGTTCAGGAAAGCAACCGGGATGAATTTATTGCGGCCTTCGCCATTGGATTAGCTGTACTAGGCTACGAGCGCGACACGGCAGGGAACGGCAAGTTCTTGCTGGGCACTTGGGATGAGAAGTGGTCCTATGCGTCGGAAGGGAGTAAATAGTACCGAGTACCCAGTCCTGAGAGCACGGCATTTTTTACTGGGTACTGGGTACTCGGTACTAGATACTGAACTATGAAGATTGAAGCCATCACGCTGCGCGAGATCCACATGCCGCTCGTCCATTTTTTTGAGACGAGTTTCGGACGTACTTACGTCCGTCGAATCCTGCTGCTCACCGCGCATTGCGAGGGAGTCGATGGCTGGGGCGAATGCGTGGCTGGCGAAGATCCTTTCTATAGCAGCGAATGGATCGAAAGTAGTTGGCCGACGATTACGAACTACCTTGCCCCGGCAGTGATGGGCCGCGAGGTCGGTTCAGCACGCGATTGCGCAAATCTTTTTTCCAGGGTTCGCGGCCACCGCATGGCAAAGGCTGCGCTCGAGAATGCACTGTGGGATGCCGAGGCCAAACAGAAGAATTTGCCTCTGTGGAAGTTGCTGGGCGGCACTCGAACGGAAATCCCGTGCGGCGTTTCGATCGGCATTCAGGATTCAGTTGAACAACTGCTCGACAAAATCCAGACCGAACTAGCTGCAGGCTACCGCCGCATCAAGGTGAAGGTGAAGCCGGGCTGGGATGTGAATGTCCTCGAGAAAATCCGGTCGCGCTGGGCCGACATCACGCTGAGCTGCGACGCCAACTCGGCTTATACGCTCGACCAGGTTGAGCATTTACGGTCCTTCGATCAATTCAACCTGTTGATGATTGAGCAACCGCTCTGGGATGATGACATTTTCTATCATGCCCGCCTGCAGAGAGAATTGCGCACCGCACTTTGCCTCGACGAGTCCATTGTCAACGGGCGCACTGCGGCGATCGCGTTGGAGACGGGCGCGTGCCGCATTATCAATGTCAAGGTCGGCCGCGTTGGCGGCTTCACCGAAGCACGCAAGATCCATGACATTTGCCAGGGGCAAAAGATCCCAGTCTGGTGCGGTGGGATGCTCGAATCCGGCATTGGCCGAGCCCATAACATCGCGCTTTCGACGCTCGAGAATTTTAGCTTGCCCGGCGACGTCTCTGCCTCCAAGCGATATTGGAAGGAAGACATCATCGATCCGGAGGTGCAGGTTTCATTGCAAGGGACGATTCCGATCGGCAGCACTCCCAGCACGGGGTATCGAGTCAAGGAAGACCTTATCGAGAAGTTGACGGTACGCAAAGAGACGGTAAGGATCACAACTACAGCGAGTGCCTGAACAATCGAACAATATCGAGCTCTAGCGGGACTTGCCCTCCGCCTTCATCGCCTCGGGTTTAACTTGAACGAGCTTTGCGTCCGCCGCCTTCAACATTTCCACTCCCTGCGTAAATGTTGTGCCTGCTGGCACGGGACGGAAGTCACTGAAGGCCTCATCAGACTTGATAGCGATACTCTTGAACAGAAGAATTTTTCCCTTGAAGGTCAGAGACATCCGTGAGATCTGCCACGAGCCATCTTCTACTTGGCGTTGTTCGACCAAAAAATGCCCGCCCTTATCGAGATAGCCTAAGATTCCCCAACCGAAGCCGACTTGCTTGAATAGGGTGCCATCAATGGTCGCGATGCGGCTGCAGGTGCGATCAATCACAAGAATTCCCTGCATTCCTTCGAGCACTTGTTCCACGTGAGAAGGAGGGTGATATTCTGGATTAGGCCGAAATTTTAAGCGCACCAGTTGGCCTGCATCCTTAGCCGGATTAGGAGTAGTCGAATTAGCGGTGTCGCCGTCCGGCATGTACTCATAAAGAAAAGCTTCAGGCAAAGCCTTCACGATCCGCAGAGTGCGGTCGGTAGTTTCCTGCTCCTGAGAGTGTTTATGTTTCAGCTGTTCGGGGTCGCCGACCAAGCCAGCCAGCCGGTTCTGCTCACCTTGCATTTGTTCCGCCGTAAGGGGACGATCGTCGTACGCGATGGTCATGCCGGCCATCGCTTCCCGGGTTTCTACATAGAGTCGAGTTTGGGATCCCTGCGACGTCTCTTTCCGCGAGCGGAACATGTGCTTGTTCGAGCCGTCATTGGCGGCGGCCACTTCATTGGCCACGGCAGCCCGCACCAAGTCGATGGCAGGCGTCGAATTCTGGGCTTCATTTCGGGGCATTCCGGCCGCAAAAGAGGACGCTGCCATGCCGGTAATCAGGGCCGCCAACGAAAGACGCCGCACCATCCGCGAAGTGGTTTCCGCCTTCATTTTTTCAAGTCCAAACTGCTCATCAGTTAGTGTAGCAATTCGGCTCCAAGCGTTGTCTACAGCGAAATGGGTACTGGTTTGTGCAGAGAGCGCTTGCCGCGCACTCACTGGCTTGCGTATAGTCGTGTGAGTGAGCGGCTGCTCCTGCTTGAGAGAGCTTTCCTGAGCAGGATGCACGGGTTCCGTTGCGCCAGGTCATTTGCATCAAGAGGAGTTTTCCATGAGCGCACCATCGAGCGCACCCGCCAGCGGGTTGGCGCAAATCGGCAAGTCGGTCTTCATCAAGGGCGAACTTTCAGGCAGTGAAGATTTGTATCTGGATGGCCAAGTCGAAGGCAGCATTGCGCTGAAAGGAAACAGCTTGACCGTAGGCCCAAACGGCCAAGTCAAGGCGAGCGTTGAGGCGAAGGGCGTGGTGGTGCAGGGAAAGCTTGAGGGCAACGTTCAGGCCAGCGACCGCGTCGAGTTGCGCAAGTCTGCCGTGGTCACCGGGGACATTTCCACTCAGCGCATCTCAATTGAAGAAGGCGCCTATCTGAAGGGTAAGGTGGACATTCACAGGACGGATATTAAGTAGGTTCGGCCCTACACGGGAAATTATGTCAGGGGTTCAGAAGTCAGGATGTCGTCAGTTTCGCAGACTTTCATGAAATTTTTTCGTGGTTCATCCGGGCCAGAGACGATTCCGGCACAAGGCTCACAAAAGCTTACGCGCCGCTCCAGCGGCCTGGGGGAGCTTGCCCGTTCCTGGGAGACCGCGGAAGGCCTGTGCGTACTCGATTTGGGGTCGACCTCGCCCACGAATATCCGTCACTTTACCGAGCGCGGCCACAGAATTTACAGCGAGGATCTACTGACCGCTTCCACCGATCCTGAACTTCCCACCACCGACGAGCAAGGGAATGCGGTTCTCGATAGCCGCAAATTTCTTGCCGATAATCTGGTGTATCCCGCGGCTCACTTTGACGTTGTCCTGTGCTGGAATCTGCCGGATTACCTCGATGAGAGCCTGGTGAAACCGGTCGTGGGGCGGCTATGGTCGGTGCTGAAGCCCGGTGGAATGTTACTGGCGTTTTTCCATACACGCGATGCCGGTCCGGATTCGCCTTGCCACCGCTTTCACATCGTTGGTCCCGACACGCTGGAGATGCAAAAGATTGAGCTGCGCCGCGATGCCCGCCGCAGCGGTACGGCTCCCAGTGCTATCGCCGATGGTTTTCAGTTGCAGCGCGTGTTTAATAACCGCCATATCGAAAATTTGTTCCGCGACTTTGCTTCCATCAAGTTCTTTCTTGCCCGCGACAATATCCGCGAAGTGCTGGTCGTCCGCTAGAAATTCGCTGAAAGCCGTCACAGGCCGCGAGTCAAGGCCTCGAGTTCGTTAGGCCGGAGGCGCGCGAAGGCTTCCACGGCGGCCACCCTGAGTTCGTCATAAGCCTTAGGGCCGTCGACTTCGACGGCTTTCCGCAGGCTTGCTAGATCGGGAGTGAGAATGAGGCCGAAAGCATCCGGCAGCAATAGCCAGACGCCGAGCTTTAGCCGGACGCCTGCGCAGTAGAAGCGCACCTTGATGATCGCTTGCCGCAACTTGGAATCAGGACCACGAGAGAGATGATTGTCGGCAAACAGGGCATCGTCGAAATCCGCGAGAACCGAGGAGTTGTGGGCCATGCGGCGGACTAGCTCCCGGTAAAGGCGCATGCGGCGGCGGCGTTCTGCGCGTAAGGCGCGCGGATCCAGACTCCAGCGCAGCGCGAAGTCGGTGGCGGGATCGAGTAGCGATTCCAGCAGCGCCCAGTCGACGGGGTAGAGATAATGAACCGCATCGTTGGGATTGGGCTTGGGATCTCGGGCGCGGGCGTAAGCGCAACGCAGTATATAAATGAAGGCCAGTGCGCTCGAAGCGACGATCAGCCAGATCGCAATCGATAAATACATCGCTAGCGCGTCCTCCGTAGCACGTTCAGATATCGCTCGAGAAGAGCGATGTAATGCTTTGCTACCTTGGGATCCAGCGGAGGCTGTTCTTTTTCTGGCACACTGAAAAAACCGATCCAAATCAACACGGTCACAGAGTATGCCACAAGTGAGATCACTCCCAATAAAAAATTAGATCTTGTTCCAATATCCGAAAGTTTAGTGGTAATCAGCAGGGCGACCGTGGAGTAGAGTCCAAAGCCCGCGGCTATGCCTAGAGGATATTGTCTCCAACGGAAACCGAAAAGCGCTATGAATCCCACCATGCCAACGAAGACGATGATCTGCACGAAGCGCACCGCAATTTCACCAACGACGATGCAGAGCAGCAGTCGGCCATGGACTTGCGGAGGGATCAGTTGCGCTCGCCACAAGCTCAGGCCTATGCCAACGGCGACCATGGCGGGAAAAATCAAATGCGTCCACCAAAGGTATGCGAATCCGCGCAGAACCTTTCGCAATATTTCGTACATCGCCAGGGCTCCGAGAACCGCGTAGCCTGCGTCTGTTAGCCAGTAGGTGAAACGGTAGGGACCGGGATGGTTATGTACAGCAAACCGCGCCGCGTCGGCGGCTACGGCAAAGACGACGTAGGCAAGAAACCAAGGCCACGCCCTGTACGCTCTGTTCAGGAGCATCAGGCTAAGCAGCACGGCCAGAAGCCCCATCGGTATGTACCACAGGAGGATCATGACAACGGGAGCAGCTTACCTCAGCTGCCCCCGCTTTGCAGCGAAAATCCTTTACGGCTTGCCCTGTCCCACGGGTGAGTTACTCGATGTGGGTGGAATTTGCCCGCTGCCTTCGGCCAATGCTGCCGATGCGAGCGACAGGAGCAACAACGCGACAGCGAACGCGCGTTTCATTTGGTTCTCCTCAAGTGTGATTTGGGGCTAATTTCCCAGCGGACAGTTTAGCCCTAAGCGTAGGCAGAACGTCAGTGAGTTGGTGGATGCGCCCGGATGGTTGCCGTTCGCAGGTAAGGTTTACATCGCTAAGGCTCCGAGAATCGCATGGCCCGCGTCGGTGAGCCAGTAGGTGACGAAATAGGGACGTGGGTGGCTGTGCGTCACAAGCCGTGCCACGCCAGCGTCGACGGCGAAAGTCACGTAGGCGAAAAACCACGGCCATGCCCTGAACGCACGACCCCGCAGCCTTCGCAAGTCTTGCTCAGCCGTACCGTAAGTCAGGCAGGGTCAATACGGCTTCTGGTTGAGTTGGAGAACTTGCGCCAGCGCCAAAACGACGTCCTGATGCCAATCAACCGCCTGCTCTTTTTACTTAGCTCCTCCAGATCTTGGCGCAATTGATCGGGGGTAACTGCTGCGTGTTTAATTGGGGAAGGTTCATGCTCTTGGGACACGCTGAAGGCGCAAATCCAGATCAATACGGCCAAACAATATGCCACGAGCGAAATCACTCCCCACGAAAAAGTGTACTTTCTTCCGATATCCGAAAGCTTAATCGTGATCAGCAACGCAACCGCGGAGTAGAACCCATACCCGGCAGAGATGCCAAGAACGCGCAGGCTCCAGCGAAAGCTAGAGAGCCAGAAAACCCCCGCTAGGCCAATAAATAGGAGCACCTGCGAGAACCGCACGGCAATTTCGCCCACGACAACGTAGTAAAGGAGGCCGCTAACCTGCGGCGGGGTATAACGGGTATGGGCCATGCTCAGGCCTACGCCCGCAGCAACCACGGCGGGAAAAATCAAATGCGTCCACCAGGAGCTTGCCAGCCCCCGCAGCACCTTGCGCAGTATTTCGTACATCGCCAAAGTTCCAAGCAGCGCATAGCCCGCGTCGGTGAGCCACCAGATGAAGTAGTAGGGGCGGGGGTAGCTGTGAGTTACAACCCGCGCCAAGTCAGC
>CAYOVU010000152.1:0-28834 GCA_964407505.1 uncultured Acidobacteriaceae bacterium
CCCGCGACCGAGGGCGGATTCTTCTACGATTTTTACCGGCCGACTGCGTTTACTCCGGAGGACCTGGAAAAGATCGAAAAGAAGATGCAGGAACTGGTGCAGCAGAATATTCCTTATGCGCGCGAGTTTCTGCCGCGCGACCAGGGGCTGGCGGAGTTCAAAAAAGACGGCGACTTCATGAAGTGCCATTTCATCGAGCAATTCACCAAACCCGATGAAAAGATTTCGATTTACCGCACCGGCAAGTTCACGGATTTTTGCCGCGGGCCGCATATTCCTTCGACCGGCAAGATCAAGGCGTTCAAGTTGTTTAATATTGCCGGCGCGTACTGGCTGGGCGATGAGAAAAACCCGCAGCTGCAGCGGATTTACGGGACGTCGTTTTTTTCGAAGAAGGATCTCGACGCACATTTGGAGCAACTGGAGGAAGCGAAGAAGCGCGACCATCGCGTGCTGGGGCAGCAGCTCGATTTGTTTTCCATCCAGGAACTCGCCGGACCTGGGCTGATCTTCTGGCATCCCAAAGGCGGGATCATTCGCAAACAGATGGAAGACTGGATGCGCGAGGAGTACCTGAAGCGCGGGTATTCGCTTGTCTACACACCGCATGTGGCGCGGCGGCAGCTGTTTTTTACCTCGGGACACGAGGGTTATTACGCGCAGAACATGTTCGACGCCATGGAACTCGACGACGCCGAATACCGGCTGAAGCCGATGAACTGTCCCGGGCACATTCTGATTTACAAAGATTCGCTGAAGTCGTATCGGGACCTGCCGGTGAGGCTCGGTGAGTTGGGAACGGTATATCGCTACGAGCGCTCGGGAGTGATGCACGGATTATTGCGCGTGCGGGGCTTCACGCAGGACGATTCGCACATCTTCTGCACGCCGGAGCAAGTGGAAGGCGAGATTACCGGCTGTCTCGACTTTGCCCTGGATGTGTTGAAGGATTTTGGCTTCGACCAGTTCCAGACCGAGCTTTCGACCTGGGATCCCAACGACCGGAAGAATTTTGTGGGCAGCGAAGAGCAATGGATCCACGCCATCGAATCGCTTAAGAGGGTGCTGGAACGCCGGAAGATTGAATACAAGACCATTCCTGGCGAGGCCGCATTTTATGGGCCGAAGATTGACATCAAGCTGGTGGACGCCATTGGACGATTGTGGCAGCTCTCGACGGTACAAGTCGACTTCAATTTGCCACAGCGCTTTGGGCTGGAGTATGTGGCCGAAGATGGCTCGCGCAAACAGCCGGTGATGGTGCATCGTGCGCTGTTCGGATCGATCGAGCGCTTCTTCGGGGTGCTGATCGAGCATTACGCGGGGGCGTTCCCGGTGTGGTTGTCGCCGGTGCAGGTGGCGATGATCCCGATCAGCGAGCGGCATGCAGAGTACGCGAACAAAGTTGCTGACCAGCTCAAAGCGATCGGCGTGCGCGTGGAAGTGGACGCGCGCAACGAAAAGATGAACGCCAAGATTCGCGAGCATGCCATGCAGAAAGTGCCGTTCTTGCTTGTTGTCGGAGATAAAGAGACTGAAGCCGGCAAGGTGAACGTGCGTACTCGCGGGAAAGAAAAAACGGAAGACATGGGAGGGGCGGAGTTTGTCGAGAAGATTAAGAAGCTGATTGCGGAGAAGAGTCCGGGGCTGTAGATTCCAGAATTCGGGCGTTGCCGCACAGCGCTGAGCACAATGGTTCGCATCGAGTTGGTCACGAACATCGCGCCCATCGAACGATGCTTTGATCTCTCACGCAGCATCGACCTGCACATGGCCTCGACCGATTGGACCGGGGAGCGGGCGATTGCAGGCGTGACTTCCGGCCTGATCGGCCTTGATCAGACAGTTACATGGCAAGGACGCCATTTCGGCCTCAAGATTCAGCACACCAGCCAAATCACCGCCTTTGATCGACCCCGGCACTTCCAGGATTCCATGGTCCGAGGAATTTTTCGATCCTTCTGTCACGATCACTATTTCGAGAATGCTTCGGGCGAGACTCGCATGAAAGTCTCATGGTGTTCGCAGCGCCTTTCGGGTTGCTGGGCAGTCTGGTCGAGGGCGCGCTGGATCGTCACATGCGGTCGTTGCTGGATCGCCGGAATCGCTGCATTAAGCGGGCGGCAGAGTCTGAGGAGTGGCGGGAGTTCCTACTGGGCTAAGTATCACGAATACTCGCGGGGCACTGGCAAATAACGGGCGTTGTACCATGTTCCCGTGCATGAACTAGCAGAGCGCGTGTTGGCGCATATCCGGCAGGAAGAATTGCTGCGGGCCGGGGACCGCGTCGGAATCGCGGTTTCGGGCGGGATCGATTCGGTGGCGTTGTTACGGCTGCTGATTGAGCTCCGTCGGGAACTCGGCATCGTTCTTTCTGTCGTTCACTTCAATCACAAACTCCGCGGGGCGGAGTCGGATGCGGATCATGAGTTTGTTGTGGGGCTGGCTCGCGAGCATGAGTTGGAGTTTTATTTCGCTAGTGGTGATACGGCACAGCTCGCCGCCGAAGAACATTCCGGAGTGGAAGCGGCTGCGCGCCAGCTGCGGTATGGGTTTTTTCGGGAGCTCTTGGGTGGCGATAACGACGACAATGAGATTGAGTCAGACACTCAGGGGCTAAAGCCCGAATTCTCGGTGCAGCTTAACGGCGCGGCTGAAACCGCGCCCCTTCAAAGCATGAGCCCAACACCGCCTCTCAACAAGATCACGACCGGGCACACGCTTGATGACCAGGCGGAGACGGTGCTCATGCGGCTAATCCGTGGGACGGGGTTGCGTGGGCTGGGCGGAATTTATCCGCGAATTATTGTTGAGCACGACATCGAAGATGCAGGCGGGGATGTTCACGGGGAGATCGTGCGTCCGCTGCTGGCAATCAGGCGATGCGAACTGCAAAGGTATCTTACCGATCTCAACCAACCCTGGCGGGAAGACTCCACGAATTCCGATTCAGCGTTCACACGCAACCGGGTGCGCAAGCTGGTTATGCCTTTGTTGGAGCGGGAGTTTAATCCGGCTGTGGTTGAAAGTTTTGCCGAGCTGGCGGAAATTGCGCGCGACGAGGAAGATTATTGGGAAAACGAAGTCTCCGGCTGGCTGGGGACGGTGGTGCAGTGGTCGCAACCGGAGTGGACTCGAGGATTGGCCGGTTTTGATGGTTCGCAGGCGCTGGTGCAGATTCAGCCGCTCGACCGTCCGCGAACGAACGAGGCTGAGGACACAACTGAAACGAACGCGACAGGGGTGGTGGGAACGCCTCGTGAATTTCGTGATAATTCCAGCGGGCAAGAGGTCCTTCGCTCCGCTCAGGATGACAGCCCTTTTTCGCTGGAGCCCGGTCCGGCGGTAATGAATGCCTCCGTGAGCCGGCCGTGGCTGCTGACTGAGCCGCGAGCGGTACAGCGACGCGTGTTGAAGGCGATCGGTGAGCAGATGGGGATTCCGCTGGAATTCAAACATATAGAAGAGATCATGCGGTTCGCGGCCGAGGATGGTCCAACGGAGAAAGAGTTGTCGCTACCACTAGGTTGGAAGATTCGGCGCGAGCCGGAAGCGATGATTTTCCTTACTCCTGATTTACGGCCGCAGGAGCGGATTCCGGACTATGAATATTCCTTAGCCTTGCCGGGACGAGTGGTGGTGCCTGAACTTGGCGTAGTGATCGAGGCGATGCGCGTGGCGTTGAACGGCCCGAGCTTGAACAATCCGAACGTCGAGCCTGAAGCGGGCGATGCGGAGTATAATCCGCAACAACTTCTGCGCGGGGATTTGTTGCGGGGACCGTTGACGGTGCGAAATTGGCGGGCGGGAGACCGGTTTTGGCCGGCGCACACGAAGTCGCCCAAGAAGATCAAGGAATTGCTGCAGGAACGGCACGTGGCACAGCCGGAGCGCAGGCTTTGGCCGGTCGCAGTGGCGGGAAACGAGATCGTGTGGATGCGCGGTTTTCCAGTTCCGGCAAAGTTACGAGCTGTGCCAAACCAGGAGGCGGTGCTGATCCGCGAGATGCCGTGGGCGACAGAGCATTCTATTTAGGTAGATTCTGACCGAGTATCCAAAGAAAATCTTGCACATTGAGGACACAGGGACCACCGAGAAATTTAGAAATAGTTTCCCGGACTTCAACGCCGCTCGAAATACACGAGCGGGGAGGCGCGTTATTTCATGAGCCAACTGAGAACCGAGTCGCTGCGCCAGGTGATTGCGGCGGAGCAAATCCAGAAGCGAGTCAAAGAGTTGGCGCGGCAGATCTCCGATGACTACCGCGGGCAGACGATCCAGGCGCTGGCAGTTCTGGAAAATGCGTTCATGTTTATGGCCGACCTGGTGCGGGCGTTGGACGTTCCCGTGGTGTGCCAGTTCATCAAGCCGAAGTACAGCCGACCGCAAGGGGATCAGACGGGAGAGACGTTGCAAATATTTTTCAGCCATGAGCCTGATATTCGTGGGCAGCATATTCTTCTGGTCGAGGGCCTAGTGCATTCGGGCGTGACCAGCGAGTTCCTGATGAACGACTTGCGCGCGCGCGGGGCGGCTTCGGTGAAACTGGTGACGCTTCTCGACCGGCAGGCGGCTCGTCGTGTCGCCCTCCAGCCCGACTATTTTGGCTTTCTCGTGGATGAAGCGTTTCTGGTGGGTTATGGTCTGGGCGCGGCCGAACAGACCAACCGCAACATCCCTTACCTGGCCGCAACTCAAGTCCCGCAGATGACTTAGGTCATTTGGACAATCACGCGCCTTTTTCCCTCAGAAGGGGTAGAATTATACAGCTAAGTAAAATAATGAGCTTAGGGAATTTCCCTATCGAAATTGAAGGAAGAGCATCTAACCCACTAGTAGGAGCCTCGGGACTTCGGGCAACTTGGCGCGGATAATCCCGGTTTCTTCAGGAGCATTTGGTGAATTCGACAGTCAAAACCGTAGTCTTTTGGGTTGTTATCGGGCTTTCCGCACTGCTTTTGTGGACAGTCATCCAGCAGGGTCGGGGTGGCCAGAAGGAAAAAGAGGTCAATTTTTCCCAATTCCTTGGTGATGTAGGCCAGGGCAACGTGCACGAAGTCACCTTGGATGGCCAGCAGGTACGTGGAAAATACCGCGATGGTTCCTCTTTCCATACCGTGGCTCCGCCGGTTTATCCCGACATGTATAAGGCGCTCACCGACAAGGGAGTGCAAGTGACGATTAAGGATGTCAATGGCGGAAGTTGGCCTTTGACCTTGCTTGGCACGTGGGCTCCGCTGATTTTGCTGGGAGCGCTGTGGTTCTTCATGATCCGCCAAATGCAGACAGGCGGCAATAAAGCCCTGTCGTTCGGCAAGAGCCGCGCGCGCTTGCTCTCGATGCAGCAAAAGAAAGTCACGTTCAAGGACGTGGCCGGCGTGGAAGAGGCTAAGGAAGAGCTCCGCGAGATTATCGAATTCCTGCGCGAGGCGCAGAAATTTCAGAAGCTGGGCGGCAGAATTCCCAAGGGAGTGCTGTTGGTTGGACCTCCCGGTACTGGCAAGACGCTTCTTGCTCGAGCCGTAGCTGGGGAGGCGAACGTTCCCTTCTTTTCGATCTCCGGTTCGGATTTTGTGGAGATGTTCGTGGGTGTCGGCGCGAGCCGCGTGCGCGATCTGTTCGAGCAGGGGAAGAAGAACGCTCCGTGCATCATTTTCATCGATGAAATCGACGCCGTGGGACGCCATCGTGGCGCCGGGTTAGGCGGTGGTCACGACGAGCGCGAGCAGACCTTGAATCAGTTACTGGTGGAAATGGACGGCTTCGAGTCGAATGAAGGCGTCATTCTTATGGCAGCGACCAACCGGCCTGATGTTCTGGATCCAGCGTTGCTGCGCCCGGGACGATTTGATCGGCGGGTAGTCGTTAGCAGGCCAGATGTGCGCGGACGCGAGGAGATTTTGCGCGTCCACACCCGCAAAATTCCTCTCGCCGAAGATGTTGAGCTTTCAGTTCTGGCGCGCGGCACGCCGGGATTCTCCGGCGCGGACTTGGCCAACATGGTGAATGAAGCGGCGCTTGCGGCAGCACGGCAGAACCGCAAAGCCGTGTTGATGTTCGACTTCGAAGTCGCCAAGGACAAAGTCCTGATGGGCGTGGAGCGCAAGTCCCTGATTCTTTCCGACGAGGAAAAGAAAGTGACTGCGTACCACGAAGCTGGACATGCGTTGGTGGCGGCGAAGTTGCCGGGTTCCGATCCGGTGCACAAGGTCACGATTATTCCCCGGGGAATGGCGCTGGGCGTGACTATGCAATTACCGATCGACGACCGGCACAACTATACGAAGGAATATCTGAAGACTGACCTGGCGATTCTGATGGGCGGCCGCCTGGCCGAGGAATTGTTCCTCAACCAGATGAGTACGGGCGCCGGAAACGACATCGAGCGGGCCACCGAAATGGCGCGCAAGATGGTGTGCGAGTGGGGCATGAGCGATCTTGGTCCTCTCACCTTCGGCAAGAAAGAGGAGCAGATATTCCTGGGACGCGAGATCAGCCAGCACCGCGACTACAGCGAAGACACAGCCATCAAGATTGATGGCGAGGTTCGCAAGCTGGTGAACCAGGGATATGAGACGGCGAAGAATATCCTCGAAGGCAGCCGCGACACTCTGCTGAAGATTGCTGCCGCCTTGCTGGAACGCGAAGTGCTGGATGCTTCTGAAGTAATGTTACTGGTAGACGGGAAGGAACTGCCTCCAATGAAGTCTCCTTCGAAGCCCGACGACGGCGTGCAGCAGGTATTGAAACCGGAACCGGGAAGGGGTATTGTGAAGGGCGGAGAAAGTCCGGCACGAGCTTAAAAGAGTTCGCTACAGATACGAGCAAGGGCGGCCTAATGGCCGCCCTAATTTTTTCCCGAATTATCCGTTGATGGTGCTCATCATGTGTTCGGGATAGCGAAGTCCGGCGGCCGCGCCGGTGGGGAAGATTTCGTCGATGCGGCGCAGGTCCTCTTTACTCAACTTCAGATCGACTGCGGCAACATTCTCTTCCAGATACTTACGCCGCTTGGTTCCCGGAATAGGGACGATGTTCTTATCCTGCGCGAGCACCCACGCAAGCGCCAACTGCGAAGGCTGACAGCCCTTTTCTTTCGCGATCTCGTCGATCCCGCGCACGAGGTCGAGATTCTTCTGGAAATTCTCTCCTTGAAATCGTGGAGAGAAGCGGCGGTAATCGTCCTCCGGAAGATCTTCGAAGCGGGCGAACTGGCCGGTGAGAAAACCACGCCCAAGAGGACTATAAGCGACAAAACCAACGCCGAGTTCGCGACAGGTTCTGAGAATTTCTTCTTCCGGGTCGCGCGTCCACAAAGAGTATTCAGTTTGCAGCGCGGTGATGGGATGAACTTTCACGGCGCGGCGCAGCGTTTGCGGCGAAGCTTCGGAGAGTCCAATGTGGCGAATCTTCCCTTCCTGCACAAGCTGCACCATTGCGCCAACAGTTTCTTCAATCGGCGTGGCGGGGTCGACGCGATGCTGGTAATACAGGTCGATGTGGTCGACGCCAAGGCGGCGCAGGCTGCCTTCACACGAGCGCCGAACATAATCAGCCTTTCCGTTGACGCCGCGCGCGTTGGGGTTGGCGGGATCGCGGACGATTCCGAATTTTGTGGCCAGTACGATTTTGTCTTGCTTGCCTTTGATAGCGCGGCCTACCAATTCTTCATTCTTGTACGGGCCGTAGACGTCTGCCGTATCGAGAAAGTTGACGCCGAGTTCAAAAGCCCGGTGAATGGTGGCGATGGATTCGTTGTCATCGCGTCCGCTGTAAAATTCCGACATGCCCATACAGCCCAGACCGAGTGCCGAAACCTTGAGGCCGCTGCGTCCAAGTTCGCGAAATTCCATGATGGCTCCTGAAAATAAATTTAGCGGACTTTCTCTGCCCGCTCCCTTAAGAGATGCACGAACTCTATCCTCCGATGGATGGAATTCGTGAGTCGATGGGCGCGGCCACGCATCAATCTTTGTTGCGGGTACCTTCATAGCTGGTGGAATCCATGAGTCAGATACCGCTCTGGTTTGAACGCAAGTTTGAGTTTTCGTTTCCGGTGGAGTTGCATCTGAATTTGCAAGCGCGTTTGCGCGGCACCCCCGCGAGACTGGAGGAAACGCTGCGCTGCGCTTCTCACGAAGCGCTGACGAGGAAGCCGGAACATAAATGGTCGCCGCAAGAACATGCTGGGCATCTTTTAGAGTTGGAACCCTTGTGGCTGGCGCGCGTAGACGATTACATCGCCGGTAGCGAGCAACTCACCGCAGCTGACCTGCAGAACAAAAAAACTGACGAGGCAAATTACAACTCGCACCCGCTGGAACAAACATTGTCTGAATTTCGGTCCGCACGAGGAAGGTTGCTCAAGCGCGTGGAAGAGTTAGATTCCTCGCTGTTCTCGCGAGCGATTCCCCATCCACGTCTGAAGACTCCGATGCGCTTGGTCGACCATTTATTTTTTGTCGCTGAGCACGACGATCACCACCTCGCGCGAATCTGGGAACTGTTAACCTAAGCCGGTCGAACCGGAGCAGTCAGGCCGTGACTGTGATCAGGGGCTTTGTTTGGGACAAAACCTCGCCGATCTGCACAGCAGGAACACCTCGGGCGTTAAGGGCAGCCGCTACATCGCCGCCGTTGGTACTAACGGACATCAACAGTCCCCCGGCAGTTTGGGGATCAAACATCAAAGCCTTCACATCGTCGGAAACGCCCGCATCGTAGCGGACGATGCACTCGGCGAAGTCACGATTATTCTTCAGACCGCCTGGGATGTGCCCGGCGCGGACACATTCGACAGCGCCGGGAAGTGGCGGAATTTTGCCCGCGTACAGGCGAAGTGAAACGCTCGATGCCAGCGCCATTTCGCGGGCGTGACCAATCAGGCCAAAGCCGGTGACGTCGGTCATGGCATTTACGCAAATTTCCTCATCGACGATGATCTCGGCAGCACGCTTGTTCAGGGTAGTCATCGACTGAACAGCCGCATCGATCCATGCGGGCTCGGCTTTGCCCTTCTTGATCGCCGTGGAAATCACTCCGGTGCCTAAAGCCTTGGTAAGGATGAGAGCATCGCCGGGTTTAGCGCCGGCGTTGGCAAGAATTTTCTTCGGATCGATCAGTCCAGTGACGGAGTATCCGAACTTGGTTTCTTCGTCGCGAATGCTGTGGCCGCCGATAACGATGCATCCGGCCTCGATCATCTTCGAGAGACCGCCAGCAAGGATGCGCTCGAGAATTTCAAGGTCCGCTTTTTCAGGAAAGCAAACCAGTGCGAGCGACGTAAGCGGCTTCCCTCCCATGGCGTAAATGTCGCTGAGAGCGTTCGTCGCCGCGATCTGGCCAAAGATGTATGGATCGTCCACCACAGGAGTAAAAAAATCTACGGTTTGCACCAGCGCCTGGTCGGGCGCGATTTGATACACTCCGGCGTCATCGGCATGGTCGAAGCCGACTAGAACATTGGGGTCGTGTTGCCGGGCTAATTTCCCAAGCACCGTGTCCAGCGCCGCCGGACTCAGCTTGGATGCTCAACCCGCAGCTTTTACCGACTCCGTAAGGCGAAATGGTTTGTCAGTCATCGAATTCATTGTAACGGTCTGGCCGAGCCTGGAAGATAAAGTGGTGACTACAGCGCGCACAGCCATCGAACCGGTAAGTATGCCCGCGAGCGTTGGCGAGACGCTCATCGGCGATAATCATTGCTTGCGATCCTCGCGAATCATCTGCTCAGTGCTCGGGAACGGTCCATCGCCGTCCGGCCGATGCGTGCGAAATTTCGCCATCCGTTGAAAAAACTTCTCACGCCGCTTCATTTCTGCAGCCGTCGGAATATCTCGTTCGAGAAGCGAAATTACCTCTGCCGCAATCGAACTCCGGTTTTCGCGAGCACGTTGGCGGAGGCCGCGGTAAAGTTCATCGGGCACGTTTTCAACGTACAGTGTGGGCATAGAGATCTTCAGGCTAAGTATATCCACCTATGCGACAGTTTCAGATGTTCGAAAGTCCTGCGGAAGGGCAAAATTACTTGACCGCGACATCCACCACCTGAACCTCCGGATACTGATGGTTCCACTGCACGGAAATGCTCTCGAAGGTTAGCCGAAACGTTTTGCTTTGACCGGGACCGAGGGGGGAAACGCTGAAATCGACAGCTTCAAGATAAGGGCCATCGGTTTTCAGAACCTGCATGGGTATGGTTTCACGCTGGGCGAGTTGTCCCATGTCGTCTTTGAATGTCACTTCGACGATCGCGTGCGTAACGGTCTTGCCCCCTGTGTTGGTCACAGTTCCATCGACATAGCTGACAGTGGCGCCCACGAAATTCTCTGCGGCGCTCATCTTGAAATCGGAAAGCTTCAAGTTTGCAGCATAGGCTGGCGGTCCAGACGCGCCTTTGGGCTGCCCCCGCATCAGAAACGCACCCACGACCGCGACCACGATGACGACCGCGACAGCAATCGCGATAGTGCGTCGGCTGGAATCGGGCTCTTCCGCAGGTGGATGGCTCAAGTCCAGCTGTGGCAAGTTTTGTTGGCCCAGGCTGCCCATGCCGAAATTGTAGGCTGTTGCTTTTCGATTGTCGATTCTTCCTCTGCAGCGTCTACGCGGCCAGCGAAAAATTCTTCGATCAGCTCCGCCCACTATCCGCTCGACTCCCGCGCCGCAAGAAGCCTGGCCGCATTCTCGTGATAGACCTGCCGTAGAACCGAATCCGGCAACCCAAATCCGTTCAAGCTCCAGTGGTATCCAAACTGGTCGATCTCGTAGAAGTGCTCGTCGAGCGACTCAAGAATGCGGAACGTGATGCCGTACATTGGCTTTTCGAAGCCCATGTCGGTGCCATAAACAAGGCGATCGGCATGCCTGGCATAAAACTGCGAGGCGAAACGCGGGATGGGCGCGGTCTCGGCATAGCGGGCTGAAATATCGGCGTAGAGATTCGGATTGCGCTCGAACAACTCTCCAAGGCGCGCCAGATCGTAATCGAGGTTGGCAAAGTGGCACGCGAGAAAAGTTGTTTTCGAATGCCGCTGCGCAGTGCGCTCCAAAATCTCAATCATTCCCGATAGACCCACAATGTTCGGCTGGTTATCGAGCCGCCATTCGTAAGCGTTCATCAAGCCATCGTTAGTTCTGTCCATCTTCTGATACATCCAAATGGGGTCGGCCACATGCAGGCTGACGGGCATACTGAGTTCCGCGCACTTCTCAAACAGAGGATCGACGCGAGGATCGTCAGGATGGAGACCGGCAGTTTTCGACTTGCCCGAGATTAGACCCTTGCCTTTGTCGTGGATCTCACCGACTCCGCGAGCTCCGGCGTTCCGGCAGCGTTCCAATTCCTTAATGGCCGCGGTTGGAAATCCGGGCTTATCGTAGCCCGTGAAGTCGAAGCCGCACCACATCTCGAAGCGCTCGGGATATCTTGAATACTTGCGATTAATCTCATCGAACTCCGCGCCTGTCGCCATTGTCAAGATGATCGTCTTCTCCACGCCAACCTCGTACATGGTTTGCACCCACTGGGTGATTTCTTCGAGAGTCTTGGCGTAGGGGTGCGAGTGCATGTCGATGATGGGAAATTTTGCCTTCGCAATTTCGGTCACAGGAATCTTGTAGATGGATTTCGGGCGATAGTCCTTCAGCAGAATTCTTTCTGGCGAGTCGGGGCTCGCAGCCTTTCTCTTTGCCGCAATGGCCCCCGGCGTCAGCGCAGGTTCCTCCGAAACGTGGCCGAATGCCGTTGCAGAAGAGATGCCGGAGGCTAATCCAGCGGCACTCGTCGCTCTCAGGAATGATCGTCGATTCATCAGGCCTCCGCAGGCGAATGCATCCCCCGGCACAAAGACGATGGGGTTGCAACTTATCTGGAATATTTCGCTTCGAATGATTGGCGAATGAATGATTCGCTGAAAATACTACGGAGCTGTCTTGAAGAATGCAACCAGGAACAAGATTCCCAGAAGCAGATCGACTCCGGCAAAAGTGAGGTCGTTCGGATGAAGGCGGCGCTGAAGGTAGAGCACAATGAATGCGACGCCATAGCTGAACTTCTCAAACACTGCGGGGATCATCATCGGCCGGAAGCGTACCGGATCGCGGGCGATTACGATAAATGCAAGCTGCCACGCGAGACCTGCGCCGACAAAGCCGTAGTAGAAACCGGGATGCGTAATGGGCGGCGGGTCCTGGCGTCCGATTACGTCGAACAGAAAATACAGGGGCGTGAGGATTACGATGCCCCAGATGGCCGCGATCCAAAAGGCAATCTTCGCAAATTTCATGGCAGCGATTATTCGCCGCCGACGGTGAGGCCGTCAATTCGAATGGTTGGAGAGGCCACCGAGCCGCGGAATTCAAGGTCGTTCGCGATCTCGGAGATGTTGAAGAAAATTTCTTTCAGATTCCCGGCGACAGTGATCTCCTCCACGGGATAGGCGAATTCGCCACCGGAGATCCACATGCCCGATGCGCCCCGCGAATAATCGCCGGTCACAAGGTTTGCGCCGTGGCCGAGGAACTCGGTTACGTATAGACCTTCCTTTACATCGGAGATCAACTGCTTTGGCGTCCTCGCTCCGGGCTTAAGAAAGTAGTTGCCCGGACCAATGCCGGGCGTGCCGGCGAGCCCGCGGGAGGCGTTGCCGGTGGTTGTCAAGCCCAGCTTTTTCGCCGTATAGGTATTCATCAAGTAGGAGCTCAGAACGCCATTCTCGATGACCACGGTGCGACGCGTGGGAACGCCTTCGCCGTCAAATGGACTGGTTCCAAAGCCGCCGGGGATCGTGCCATCGTCGATGACCGTTACGTTGTCGCCAGCGATTTTCTGTCCTAGCTTGCCGGCGAGAAACGATGCGCCGCGATAGACGGAATCGCCGTTGATCCCCTCAAAGATATGTTCGAGAATGGATGTGGCAACCATGGGATCAAAGATGATGGGCACTTGCGCGGTCTTCGCCTTGCGCGCGCCCAAACGCCGCAGCGTGCGCTCCGCCGCAACTTTGCCGACATGCTCAGGCGATTCAAGTTTTGTCAGCGTGCGCGCGACTGAATACCAATAATCACGTTGCATCGCTCCCTCTTCGGTTTGGGCAATGGGAACGGCCGACACCGAACAATACGACCGGCGGTATTCTCCGACGAAGCCATGCGAGTTGGCTAGAACCTTGTAGCCGGTAGCGGCGTCGAACGATCCGCCTTCGGAGTTCTTGATGCGCGGGTCGAAATCGAGCGCGGCCTTTTCCGCTCGGCGGGCGTAGTCGATGCGATCAGAGCCGGGAAGTGAGTACACGTCCTCATGATAAAGATCGAGATCGCCGGTGAGCGAGCCTAGTTGTGAAGCTTCAGGGATGCCGCCAAACGGATCTTCCGAGGTAATCTTCGAGAGTTCCAGCGCAGACTTCACCATGCGGTCGAGGCTGTCGTGCGAAAAGTCAGACGAGTACGTACTGGCAGCGCGTTGGCCACGAAAGACACGTACGCCAATAGACCGCGATCCGGATTCCTTGAGCGTTTCGACCTGCCCGAGGCGGACCAGCGTGGAGAATTCGTCGCCCTCGCGGACTACGCATTCGGCAGCCGTGGCGCCACCGTTCATGGCGCGGCGAACGATGTCCTGGGCGAGGGAGCGGAGGTCAATTTCTAGTTTGGAAGTTTCGAGTTGGGTAGAGGACATAAACCTATTATCCCAAGTTTCTGCACGCCGCGCCTCCGCACCTGGCAACGCGCCGACTCGACAAGTTGATATTGTAAGTAATGCTGTTTTACCTTACAATCTTTCTTATGAGCACATTGACCGTAACCTCTCGTGGCCAGGTGACATTTCGGAAAAAGGTAATGGAGCACCTTGGCGTCAAACCGGGTGGGAAGATCGAGTTGGAACTTCTGCCGGATGGGCGGGGGGTGATAAAGGCGGCTCGAGCTTCGGGCAAGATCGAAGACTTCTTCGGTGTGCTGGCAGGCCAAACGAAGAAAGTCGCAACCATAGAAGAAATGAACCAGGCCGCGGCCGATGGTTGGGCAGGCCGGGTCAAGATGGGTCGGAAGTGAAGGTCGCGGTCGACACAAACGTCTTGGTCCGCGCCGCCGTGCGCGACGATCCCGAGCAGACGGAAGTGGCGACCCGAATCATGGCCCGAGCGGAAATGCTGGCGATCGCATTGTCTTCCCTCTGCGAGTTTGTCTGGGTGCTGCGCAGCGTCTACGGCTATCGCGCGCCTAGGATAGCCGAGGCTATCCGCCTTCTACTGGTAGCGGATAATGTGGAGACAAACCGGCAGGCAGCCGAAGCGGGTTTGGCTATGCTCGACGCAGGCGGGGATTTTGCCGATGGCGTGATTGCTTACGAAGGCCGATGGCTGGGAGCAGAGATGTTTGTTTCGTTCGACAAAAAGGCGGTGGAGATGGTCAGAGCGCAGGGAACGGCGGCACGCTTGTTGTAACAAGATCGTTCCAATTGGCTCTTTGTCGTCTATTTTCCCGCTGGAGGCGGGGGTGGCGGTACTTTCTTGGGAGCCGGTGGAGGAACATATCCTTTTTTAACCTGATCTTTGCTGCTCGTCGATTCCATGTATTACCTCACTTTTTTGGGTCGGGCTGGGGAGGCGGAGTAGCCGGAGCATTCGCTGGCGTTTGTTGTTGAGGTGCCTTAACTGGAGCGCTGGGCGGAACGTAACCCGCCTTTCCCGAATCGTTCTGACTCTGATCGACCGAACGCTTGTTCATCGGTACGCCTCCCACGCTAAGGTTATCAAAAGCGAAGATTGACCAGCATAATACCCCAATAAATAGAAATGTTATAGACAGGCCATTGCACCAGTTCGTTGCTGCACTCCAACGGTTCTTTTTTCGCTTATAAACTGGTTTTCCCAGTGATTCCTCTCCGACGTGTATCTCAAACAGGCAGGCCCGATGGCTGAATAGAAACGATAGAAGAATCGCCAGCAAGCCAACGGAGAACGCACCCCACGATAACGCCAGCCACTTTAGAGTCTGTGGGGCAGGGACCGAGACAACATCTTTCAAAAATGCTACAGAAAATCCAAAAGCAGCTGATCCAAATGCCAGGACTGCCTGGTCGAAACTCCTAGCGCTCTCCCTTGCGGCGTCAATGAGCAACTTGCGCTCTTCGAGGTGTACCTTAAATTCGTTGGTATCGCCGTCCATCATGGAAGTAATTACTGCATAAATCCGCCGGGATCTTTCTTAGCCGTCCCGCCAACGGTCAGGCGATCGATCTTAATAGTCGGTATGCCCACGCCCACGGGAACGGCCTGACCATCTTTGCCACAGGTGCCGACGCCTTCGTCCAGTTTCAAATCATTGCCCACCATCGAGACGCGCGTCAGAACATCGGGGCCATTGCCGATTAACGTCGCGCCTTTGATGGGCGCGGTGATCTGGCCGTCTTCGATCATGTACGCCTCGGAGGCTCCAAAGACGAACTTACCATTCGTAATATCGACCTGGCCTCCGCCAAAGTTGACCGCGTAAATGCCGCGCTTCACCGAGCGAATAATGTCTTCCGGATTGTCCTGGCCCGCTAGCATGTAAGTGTTGGTCATGCGCGGCATAGGAATGTGTTCATAGCTTTCGCGGCGTCCGTTGCCGGTGTCGGCGATACCCATCAGGCGCGCCGAAAGCTTGTCGCTTAAATAGCCCTTGAGAATTCCTTTTTCGATCAGCACGGTTTCCTGCGTAGGTTCGCCTTCGTCATCGACATTCAGTGAGCCGCGACGCCACGGCATGGTTCCATTGTCGATGACGGTACAGCCCTCGCTTGCTACGCGCTTACCGATCAGTCCGGCAAAGGCGGAAGTTTTCTTGCGGTTGAAGTCGGCTTCGAGTCCGTGACCGACGGCTTCGTGCAAAAGGACGCCAGGCCAGCCGGGGCCTAGCACGACTTCCATCTCGCCAGCCGGAGCTTCGCGCGCATCGAGTTGAAGGATTGCCTGCCTCGCCGCTTCTTTCGCAAAGAATTCGGGATTCTTGTCGCCAAAGAAAAAATCGAGGGCGACGCGTCCGCCGCCGCCAGAACCGCCGCGAGCCGAATTGTTTTCGGTTTTAGCGATGCAAGACACGTTCATGCGGGCAAGCGGCTGGGAATCTTCGGCAAAAGTTCCATCGGAAGCGACAACCAGAATGTTTCGCAACTCATCGCCGTAGCTGGCGCGGACTTCCTGAATGCGCGGATCGTAAGCTCGCGCAGCTTTATCGGCGCGCATCACCAACTCAACCTTGGCGGTGATCTCGGCATCGACCGAGGGCAAAGTCACGGGATACAGACTGCGCGCCGCAGTCTTCTGAAAACCTGCCACCGGAGTCTTCGCTGGAGCGCTCGCAATCAGTGCCGCGGTGCGTGCGGCGTGCAGGATGCGGCTGGCGGAAAGATCATCGGTATAGGCGTACCCGGTGCGTTCGCCAGAAACCACGCGCACACCGCAGCCCGCAGAAATGCCCTGCGACGCCGACTTCACCATCGACTCATCCACCGTCAACGACGTCGAAGAGAGATATTCGAAGTAGAGGTCGGCGTAGTCGCCACCCGCGGAAAGAGCGGCGGACAAATAACGTTCGAGATCGTTTTCGGTAACACCGTAGTTGTCGAAGAAAAATCGTTGTTTATCTTTATTTGTGAGGAGTTGTTTATCCAAACTATTCACCACTCGGTTAGATGCCGCCGGGCCGCAAGCCGACTCAGTTTGGCGGGTGCACACTCATTATCCCACATGCAGTGGAGCCGAAACGGGCGAGCATCCACAGCAGAAGTATGACGATGGTCACTTGTCACAGACGGCTGGCTGGCGCGGGCTGGACAATCTGGCCGGAGGACATCTCAGAATGGACACTGCTAAATGCTGACGGTAACACCGCAAGCTTTGACTCAGACCGTGCAGGATTTTCTCAGTGAGGCGTCAGGAGCCGTGGTGCT
The DNA here is from genome assembly GCA_964407505.1 of uncultured Acidobacteriaceae bacterium. Classification (GTDB taxonomy): domain Bacteria; phylum Acidobacteriota; class Terriglobia; order Terriglobales; family Acidobacteriaceae; genus Sulfotelmatobacter. Next base: position 16,934 of record CAYOVU010000152.1, read on the forward strand.
GGAAAACGGCGCGGTCGCGTTTGATCTGGCGCAATCGAAGTACTCCATTTCCGGCGAGTACAACCGGTGCCTGCTGCACTTGTGGTCGGCGGAACGAAACACGGTGCGGAGGGTGCTGGAAGCGGAAATCAAGAATGGAACGCTGCGGCTGGCAGTGCAGCGTCTTGGACAGGCGCGGCCGTCGAAACTGGAGATTTGCCGCGAACGGGATCGGCGTTCTCCGACTGCTCGGCGCATGGCCCGGGCCGCGTATGAGCACAAGCTAAGGAGAACGTTGGATCGGCACTTTCCCGACTTCAAGGTAATCAAGCTGACGACCGGCGTCGATCTTGAGAAATCTTTCGGTCCGGTTTACACGCGCGGATTGTTGCGGCAAGGGCGAACAGCCTTTGCTCTTCTAGGGGTGAATGCACAGGAAACGCAGTCATCTATCGATGCATCGCTGACCTTCGGTATTTTGTGGCTCGATGTGTGCCGGCGGGCACAGCCTGCGAATGTCCTTGTGGAGGGACTGAAGATGTTTGTTCCCGCTGGAAGTTCGGCGCTGGTGCGGGAGCGAATGGCGAATTTGAACCGCGATGCGGCGAAGTGGCGGCTGTTTGAAGTCGATGAGCGGCATGACGCGCTGGTGGAAATCGATTGCGCGGATCGCGGCAATGTGGCGACTCGGCTGGTGCACGCCACCGATCACCAGTCGACGCACGAACGCTTCAAGCATTCGATTGCGAGAATTGAAGAGATTCTGCCCAACTGCGAAGTGGCCGTGCTTTCGCCGGCGGAGATCGGTTTTCGCTGGCGTGGATTGGAGTTTGCCCGGGCGCGACTGGGAATGCTTCCGGGATCGTTTTGTAGCACGGCAGAAATTGCATTTGGAGTCGGCGCGGAAGAGCGGATTCTCGATGCCACGAACGAAGCCGCATTTACGGAACTTGCGCACTGCGTGCGCAATACGCGCCATCCCTACGGACCGCGTCAACATCCTTGGTGGCGGCTGCGTCCTGAGCGATGGCTGGAGTCGCTGGTGGTGGGCAATGTAAGCGTGGTAGACGGGCGGCTGGAGCCCTCCTGCCTTTATTCGCAGGTTCCGGCCTTCTCCGCCGCGGACCGGGCCATGATCGATGTGCTGACCACCACCCCTGCGGGACGGCTGGCGGTGGTGGAACTGAAGGCCGATGAAGACATCCACCTGCCTCTGCAGGGTCTGGATTACTGGTCACGGGTGGAATGGCATCATGCGCGTGGCGAATTTCCACGCTTCGGATATTTCGAAGGCCGCGAGTTGTCGGCGGAAAAACCGCTGCTGTTTCTAGTAGCTCCAGCCTTGCACGTGCATCCGGCCACGGAGACGTTGCTGCGCTATCTTTCGCCCGAGATTGAATGGGAATTCGTGGGGATCGACGAACGATGGAGGGAGGGAGTAAGAGTGGTGTTCCGTAAGCGTCCTGGCCTTACAACAGGCCGCGGACCTGAACTCCTCGACCGAGTTGCCGTCTGAACTTGAGAGCAAGCCTATAAAAGCTCGACCGTGCTGACCAGTTTCTTCCCTTTTCCCCACCGGCATTCCGTTTTCGTAACAATTCTCAAAAACTCCCGCATGAGCACCGAGACTGAGCTACGATGCCGCGACTCTTGCGCCGCAGGAGTGCTTCAAGGTAATTGACCGGCCCAAGAGAAATCGAGGATAAAAAAATGAGAAAAGAAATTTCCCCCAGTCTAAGACTGGCCGCGTTTCTATGCGCGGCCGTCTTTTTGTTGTTATTCGCAAACCCAGGACTCGCCCAGCAAGCGTTAATGACGCGTCACGTGCGCGACGAGGTTGCCAGTGGACGGGCGCAACTCGTCGGGCAACTCCCGGCAACCCAGACCCTGCGCTTCGACATTACTCTGCCGCTACGCGACCGCGCAGGATTGCAAAATTTCGTACAGGAAGTTCAGGATCCCACAAGCCCCTCCTACCACCAATTCCTTACGCCGCAGGAGGTTACTGCGAGGTTCGGCCCCAGCCAGGAAGATTGGGACGCACTGGTTGCCTTCGCGAAAGCGAGTGGCTTTGAAATCATCAACGGAACCCGAGAAGAACGGGACCTGAGGCTCACCGGCACGGTGGCCAACATCCAGAAGGCCTTCCATGTGACCTTGGGGAATTATCACGACTTCGCCGAAGACCGCACATTCTTTGCGATCGACCGCGAGCCCACCGTCGACCTTCCCTTCCAGCTTTGGCATATCACCGGCTTGGATAACGATTCCCGGCCACATCCCATGTATGTGAAGAAGAGCGACTACGCAAAGGCCCATGGGCTCGATCCCAATAAGGTCGTGTCTCATGCCACCACCGGCTCTGGCCCTTCGGCCTCTTTCCTAGGCAGCGACATGCGCGCGGCTTATTACAGCGGCACGGCGCTCACCGGGACCGGCCAGACGATCGGCCTGTTCGAATTTCTGGGCACCGATTTGGCCGACTTGACCACGTACTACAAAAACGTGGGGCAAACCGAACCTTACACTCCCACTCTCATCTCAACGGGCGGGTATAGCACAAGCTGCACTGAGAGCGGCGGATGCGATGACACCGAGCAGACGCTAGACATGACGCAAGCGATGGGCATGGCCCCAGGCACCACGATGCTCTATATGTACGTTTGCGGCAACGCCTCGAGTATCAGTGATACTGCCTGCATCAGCGCGATGGTTTCGACTGCGTCGGCTCCATTATCCAAGCAGATCAGCTGCTCGTGGGGCTGGACACCGGCGGACCCCAGCACTCTGGATCCGTACTTTGAGCAGATGGCGTCGCAAGGCCAGAACTTCTTTGCCGCGTCTGGCGACAGTTCGGCTTGGTCCGCATCGAACGAGGCCTGGCCAGCGGACGATGCAAATATCGTCTCGGTCGGTGGCACGGACCTGACAACCTCCAGCGCGGCTGGCCCCTGGAAATCGGAAACCGCCTGGGCAGACAGCGGCGGCGGCATCTCCCCAGATTCCATTCCGATCCCTTCCTGGCAGACGCCCGTGGATGGCTGCTCCGGTTGTTCAAAGACACTCCGGAATGGCCCGGACGTTTCAGCCAACGCGAACTTTACCTTCTACGTCTGCGCCGACCAAACCACCTGTACGGCTAACGACTACGGCGGAACGAGTTTTGCGGCGCCCATGTGGGCTGGCTACCTGGCATTGGCCAATCAACAGGCGGCAGCCAACGGCAAAACGATCGGCTTCATTAATCCGATCATTTACCCGGCTGCGGAAGGATCCGGCTACAGCACGGACTTCCACGACATCACCAGCGGAAGCTGCGGCACATTCTCAGCAGCGACCGGCTTCGACCTGTGCACCGGCTGGGGCAGTCCGAATACGACTGGGATCATCAACCTGTTGGCTGGTTCTTCCACGCCGAGCTTCACACTCTCGGCTTCGCCCAGCAGCCTGACGATTACCCAGGGCAGCAGCGGCACCAGCACCATCACGGTGACCGATGTGGGCGGATTCACCGGCAGCGTAACGCTGGCGGCCTCCGGCCTGCCCAGCGGCGTAACCGCATCGTTCGGCACGAATCCGACAACCGGGACCAGCGTACTGACTCTCACTGCCAGCAGCACAGCAACTACCGGCTCGTCCACGGTGACCATCACCGGAACCTCCGGAAGCCTGACTGCAACCACTTCCATTGCCTTAACCGTCAGTGCAGCGGCCTCGCCGAACTTCACCATCGCGGCATCGCCCACTTCGCTGTCTATAAACCAAGGCGCCAGCGGAAGCAGCACCATCACCATTGGAAGCCAGAACAGTTTCAGTTCTGCTGTCTCACTTAGCGTTTCCGGACTGCCCACGGGCGTAACGGCATCGCTCTCGACCAACCCGGTGACACCGCCGGCAAACGGCAGCGCGACCTCAACGCTCACGCTCACCGCTTCTTCCACCGCGACAGTCGGCACGGCGACCGTGACCATCACTGGGACCTCCGGCTCTCTCACTCACAGCACCACGATCTCCCTCACGGTCAATTCTTCCGGCGGGACGCCCAACTTCACGTTGTCCTTGTCGCCTTCATCTTTCACCGTCGATGAAAGCGGCAGCGTATCTACCACTCTCACAGTCACCAGCGTGAATGGATTCCATTCTGCTGTTACTCTGAGCGTCAACGAATTCCCGTCTGGTGTATCGGCGACGGCATCGGCCAACCCCGTGACACCGCCTGCGAATGGCAGCGTGAATGTAACCATCATCTGGAGCGCTACTAGGCGCGCCCCGACCGGAACCACAACCATCGAGTTGATCGGAACCTCCGGATCGCTCACGAACGAGATACCCGTCACCATTACGGTTGCACGTTGACGGGCTGATCAGTTTGCAGAAACAATCGAGCCGGCCCCGAAAGGGCCGGCTCTTTTTTATTGAGCGACAAACGGGATAGTCAGAAACCGACGCTAGCTCGGCCAGGGGCCCAGCAACCGGCGTAGATCGACCAACTGACCGATGTGATACGCGTTGTGGTCCGCAACCAGCAGGGCTTCTCGCAGAATAGTCTGGCCGTCGCCCCACGGGATGGGAGCGTATAAATCGGTCCTCGAATTCCCCACCAGATCCTGCATGGCTTTGAGATCTTTGCGGAATTGCTGAACGCTCTTATTCCAGGCAAACGCGCTGGGCGGCGCTTCCGTTTTCGGCCAATAGTCATCGGGCCATTTGGGAGCTCTATATTTCGAGTTGCGGCTGAATTCGAGAATGTCCCACTGCGCCAGTCGAAGATGCTCAAGCTGCATCCAGGCGGAGTGTGACAGTCCGGCAGGGATCACGCCGCGCAACTTCTCTGGCATATCTTTCACCACCGCGTCAAACCTGGTGTGAGCACCGCCGCCGTTGAGAAGATCGAGCAGATGCTCGCGGAGAGAATTGTCATGAGGATTCTTGGGAGCCATTTCGTCCTTCCTTTAGCGCCTTGTAAAAATAGAGCGTAGTCAAAACGCAGCGTCATCCCGATCGAAGCTCGGGCTGACAAATCATAATTCGGGATGAACATAATTATGATCCCGTAACCGGCGGCATGCCTTCAGGCATACCCAGATGCGAATCTCCGCTCCCCTGAATCGGCCTGGGGCTCTCTGGCCCTTCCCCTCGTAACACTCGCCCAATGCCGCGAACGATGCGACGCATGGGGAAGACGCCTTTGTCATCCGTAAGAAATATTTCGCCGATGCGATGGCCGCGGTAGTACCAGCGCTTCAGCAGCGCCAGATGCTCCATGGTTTCGAGCGCTGAGCACGTTTGAGCCCGCGGAAACGAATCGAGTACATACATCACCCGCGATTCCATGGATTGCGATTTCGCGTGATCGTCGGGTTGGATCGAGAACACCACCGGTCCGGAGATGGCTCCATTTTCGATACGAAAAAACGTGACTGAGTCGGCTAAATGACAGGGCTGGACGATCAGCGCTGAAAAGCGGTCAAGGCGTCGGACAATCTCGGGAAACTGGTTCACGACAGGCTTCAGCTTCTCGAAACGGAGATGAAGCGCGGCAGCATCTTCGAATGCTAGGTCGGCCGAGGCGGCATCGCGCAATACGGAAAGTTCGCGAGCGAGCGATTCTCCTCCGGAATCGAAATACGATTGCACGCGGTTTACTTCGGCGGAATACTCCTCGTCGCTGCAACCCTTGAAACATGGCGCAAGACACATCTTCATTTCCGAATAGATGCAGCCAGGAAACGCCGGATCGGGTTTAAGGTCATCGACGCAGCGGCGCATCTTGAAGAAGTCGAGCGAATCGTTCATGAACTTCTCGGCTGCGGTGCGCGATTGAAAGGGGCCGTAGAAAAGAGCGCGGCCATCGAGGCGTCCCACGCGAGTAGTGATGGAGGCGCGTGGATACTGGTTTTCGAGATGCAGTTTCACCAATGGCGCGAAGCGGAAGCGCATGCGGTTCCCGTAGCTCTTGGGAAAAGTTTTGCGCAGGACTTTGTAAAGCACGAAGCCGGATTCGAAGTCAGACCCAGTCCGTGTGTATTCGATCCAGCGGACGCGGTCGCGCAGATTGAGTCTCTTCGTGCGCTCTTCTATGGGGCCAAGCAGCCGTTGCAAGCGGCGGCCCAGGTTCGCGGTCTTGCTTACGTAAGGCTCCGCCTGTGTCTCCGTGCCCCAAAGCAGAAATACAGCGGGAGCGGCCGGCACCGCCGCAAATACTTCAGAGGCGCGTTCGGGAACGAATTCCAGGCGCTCGGTCAGCACGAAACCATTGTAAGCAATGGCCTCACCGCAGAGGGTGATCGAAATGATCCCGCAGACGAAATCCAGCCTGGATTCTTAAGCGAAAGATCTGGCTACCTTGGTGCGCCCGGAGAGACTCGAACTCCCAACCCTCTGCTCCGAAGGCAGATGCTCTATCCAGTTGAGCTACGGGCGCATGCAAACATTTTACGGCAAATCATCGACGGATGGTTGGGCACCGGCCGCGTTCAAGGTAGGGCAGCTCTTGGCAATGTTCCGCGCCGAGGGCAGGAGCGGCATATAATTCACACGCTAGAAGCTTAGGTCGGGAGCTCGAGGGGCAAGATATGAAAGCCACTCTCCTGAAATCCTTGTTTTGTCTCCTCTCTGTGTGCTTCGCTCTGGGTTTCGCGGCTCGCGCCGCCGGGGTGGGCACGCCAACGCAGAGCAACGCTTCCACGGGCTCGAAGATCGAAGTCGAAAACTGGGTCAAGCCCGAGCCCGGTTGGCTGTATGTGCTCGATGCCCAACCCGATCCGGGCGGACCGGGAGGGCGCGTCAGGCTAATCGATCCTGAAGCTGGCAAAGTGATGGGCAGCGTTCGCACCGGCGACAATGCGGATTTTGCGCTTTCGCCGGATGGAAGCCGCTTGTATGTTGCGTCGATAATGGAGGGTGATTCCAGCGAACTTGCGGCAATCGACACTGCCGCTGGCGCGATCGTTCAGAGAGGCACGATTGAGGATCGCGAAGTGGCCAATGTGCTCCCGTCATTTTCAGCCATGGCGGTTTCCGGCGATGGGTTGGCGCTGGGCATCCTGATAGACGCGCCCAAATCGGAAGACGCGGATTCGTTCCTGCTCGCCACCTTCGACACTCAGACCGGCAACTTTCTGCGGAGGACCGTGCATCTGGGCAACTGCGGCCCCGGCCGCTTCATCTCCTACCCAACCGCGCAGCAGTTCGATTTTCTCTGTCCGCGAACGAATCGGATCCGGCTGATTCGTGCGGACGGCGAGTCCCGCGAACTCCAAAACGTAGACGTCGTACTTCCGTGGGAAAGGCGAGTCGGCACTGCCGAGGCGATTGAAGCTCCTGGCGCTCAAGATATAGCGATCATTCGTGGAGATGGTGTCGTTTTTCAGATGAATGTTGCCACGCACGAATTTGCCGAGACCTCGGCCCATCCCGTTCTTCCAAACCGCGTTCCGCCTGCGGCTTGGCCAGTCTCACCCGACAGCAGCAAGCTCTATCTGGGTACATCAAGGATTACGCCCGCGCCTACGACAACCGTTTTTATCTGGATTACGGCCGGCCCCCAAATCTCCACCCCAATGACGCGACGGCGGCCGAATTTCATGTGCTCGACACCCGCACCTGGCGGAAGATCGGCGCCATCAAGACCAAGATGCCCTTCTGGAACGCCGTGATTACCAATGACGGCAAGACGCTCTACGCACTGGCTCCGCAGAAGCGCAGCATTTTGGTGATTGACCCTGTGAAGATGCGCGAGATTCGCGTCCTCAAAGTCGGCGGAGCGCCCGCGCTGGCTATAGTGGCACCTTGAGCTAGTTGCAACTTGGCTCGCTTCGCTTGGCTACTCCATCTCAAAGCTCAAATACGTGAGCCCATCGCTTCGTTCCACCTGCAGCACGACCGGATCGCCGGTCTTCAACGTAAGCACGGCGGCGCGCAGCGCGTCCATGGAAGTAATGGGAGTGGTATTCAGCGCGTGGATGACGTCGCCGGTTTGCAGGCCGGTGTCGGGCGTGATGAGGTCGGCAGCGCGCCCAAGAACAATCACGCCCGAAGAAATTCGCAACGTGCCAATCAGATTGCGCAGATCGGCCGTGAGATCGGTGGCGAGAATACCGAGGCGAGGCACAAGACTTTTGTCAGGATCAGCCGCGTCGAAAAGTTGATCCATCTGGTCGCGATGTTCGATAGCGGGAACGTAAAGAGTTTTCTTCTGGTCGCCGCGCAGAATTTCCAGCTTCAACACCTGATCGAGGCGGTGCAGGTAGAGCGCCGAGGAAAGGCCGGGAAGAGTTTCGATGCGGCGATCGTCGGCGGTAAGAATGATGTCTTGCACCTGCAGTCCGGCAGCAGCGGCAGGACCGTCGGGCTTCACGTCAGCAACAATGACTCCCCAATGCTGCGCCAGCTTAAGTCCGTCGGCCAGAGTCGGCGTAATTTCCTGGGCGACAGCGCCGATCTCCACGCGGTGAACGTGGCCGTATCTGCGCAAGCTGTGATAAACGAAATCCACAATGCGTGCGGGGATGGCGAAGCCGAGGCCTTCGCTGCCCCCACCGGTCGAGAGAATAAACGTGTTGATCCCGACTACCGCCCCATTCATATCGACCAGCGGGCCACCGCTGTTGCCGGGGTTGATGGGAGCGTCGGTCTGAATGTAAGTAAGCGGCTTATCAGGGTCGGGCTGGCGCGAGACGGCGCTGACCACGCCCATAGTGACCGAGCCCTGCAAGCCCTCGGGACTGCCGATGGCGAAGACGAGCTGGCCGACGCGCGGGCGTTGTTGAGAAAGCAGCGGCAAGGTGGGAAGGTCTCTCTCGTCCTTGTCGTCGACCTTCAGCAAAGCCAGATCCGTATCTTTATGCACTCCCACGAGGCGGGCTTCGAGGATGCGCCGCTTCCCCACCGGTACGGGACGGCTGGAATCGCCGGGCAACGGCAAAGCCACACGAATGCGTTGCGCGCCTTCGACCACGTGTGCGTTGGTCATGATGTAACCGGAGGAATCGACGATCACCCCCGACCCAACGGCGTGCTGGCGCACGATGAGCGCGGTCTGCGTGCGGCTTTCGTCGTGCAGGGGGCCGTAGCCGGTGACCAGAATCTGGACTACCGCGGGAGAGACTTTAGCGGCAAGGCTTTCCAGCGCGTCGTTGAACTGAGCCAGAGTTTCAGACGATGCAGCCGGAGATTCTACATTCGGCTTCGACTTTCCGTCGATGAGCTTGGTAGCAGGAGTTGGATTGGGCGACTTCTGAGCGGGCGGCTGCTGGGCCATCAGGTATGAGACTGAAGCCAGAAAAAATGCGAACGCGTGATAGGGGAAGTGTCGCAACCACCGGTTCGCGCGCGCTGGGGAGACAAATTGACCGAGCATGAGATAGCTCTCCTGAAGCAAAGAAGAAAAAAGGCTCTCATTTGACGGTACCACGGTGGGGTCGGTTGCAGAGTAAATGCAGAGTCCCAACGGCTGAAGAGGCTGCGGAAAAAGTCTGTATCAGTCAGGTTTGGGAACGGCACGAGTTCCACTCGTGCTGTTAAGTCGTTCAAAATGAGTCCGCACTTCAGCGCCTGAGGTAAGCCTTTGCGGGCTGCGCGACTTTTTCCGCAGCCTCTGAAGCTGTTTTCTTCGCAATGCTTGAATCGAGTCTGCTCGAAGATCTACGCTCCGTGGGCCATTGTTCTTGGCTTCGGCGGAGCCTCCGAATAATTTCCGGCGGGGCCATTTTCGGCCTCCGCTCCAAGCACATCGTTCCAGAAGGAGCTGGGCTGATTGGCGGCAGAGACGCCGATCTGGCCAGTCGGAGTGTTTTTGCCTCCGACCCACGCAATCAGAAACTGCTCCTGCTTTTGCGAGCGGGCGAGAGAAACCTTTGCACCAGGCTTCAGTGTGCCGCGAATGCCGGATAACAGGGCTTCGTTATGGCTTATGTTGACGGTCATGACTTCCTGCTCCAACGGATTGCCGTTGGCATCGGTGGCGACGAGTCTGACAGGCAGAGAAATATCGACCCGCTTTTCGGCGCGCTCGATCTTGAACTGCCCCATCAGGCTGCTCAGGTGGGATGCGATGGAGGCCAATTCTTGCGCGGCTTTCTGTGATTCTTGCGCGCGCGATAGAGTGCCGTCCGCGGCCTTTGTCACCTCTCCAATGTTCACCGCAATATTGCCAGCTCCAACGGCGGCTTCGCTGGCGTTGCGAGTCATCTCATTGGTGGTCGCGCTCTGCTCCTCCACCGCGGCTGCTATCGTTGCAGAGATGTGGTTGATCTCATTAATTACGCCGCTGACCGCCCCGATCGCCGTGGCCGCGTCTTTTGTGTCCACCTGAATGGCGGTGATTTTGCTGCCGATGTCTTCGGTGGCTTTGGCCGTTTGCTTGGCGAGTTCTTTTACTTCGTTTGCGACAACGGCAAAGCCCTTCCCAGCTTCTCCAGCGCGGGCAGCTTCAATGGTTGCATTCAAAGCCAGCAAGTTGGTCTGCTGCGCGATCGCTGTGATGACCTTGATGACTAAGCCAATCTCCGTGCTGGACTGCCCCAGCTTGGCGACCGTGCCATCGGCAGTCTGTGCGGAACTCACGGCAGAGGCCGCCACTTTCGCGGCTTCGGTGGCGTTGCCTGCAATGCTTTGAATGGTTGACGTCATCTCGCTGGCGCCCGTCGATACGCTCTGCAGATTCTGAGCGACCTGTTGCGTGGCACGGGAAACCGAATTCGACTGCACGGAGGTTTCCCGCGAAATCACAGTAATCTGCTCGCTGGCTTCGAGCAGTTGCTGGCTGGCAGCGGTGAGCTTTTGAGTATCGGCCGCGATACCGCGAAGGATTTGGTGCAGCTTGTCCAGGAAGAGATTGAAGAGGCGGCTGATTTCGCCCAATTCGTCGTTGGCGAAGTCGTCGGCAGTCTCCAGTCGACGGGTGACGTCGCCGTCGCCCTCGGCAATATTCTGAACCATTTGAGTCAATCGCCGGAGAGAGAGCGAGATGGTTCGCACCAGCATAAAGCTGCCAAGGACAAGGATCAGAAGCGCCACTCCACAAATGGCAAACATCGCGCGCGTGGCCCGAGCCGCTTTTGTCTTTGCGCTAAGTTCGGCCTCTTGCGCACTCGCAGCTAGCTGATCGCCATCATCCTGAATCTCCTGCTGCAGCGCCTGATACAGTTCCAGGGCTTTTCCGGATGCCGCTACCGCCGCCGTCCGGTCATTCACGATCACTTTCGATAACGAATCGCCTGCGCCGATATATTCCTGCACCTTTTGGTTCTCGGCGTCCAGCGTTGCCTCTAGCTTCGGATCCGTCACCATCGCCCGCGCAGCCGCCGTGCGGTCCGCCAGCAACTTGGAGTGCGCGGCCAGATTTGCGATGGCATCCTTTTGCTCGTCTGCGGTCTTTGTGCAGACCGCGTAAATATCCTCGCGAGTCATGTCGTTGAACATGCTGGCTTCAACGTGGTTGCGAATCGCTACGCCGAGAGCCCCCACTTGAGTGGTCGTCTTGGTTACGGAAGTAATACCCCAGTAGCCCGTCGCACTCACGCCGGCCACCAGCAGCAAACTGCCGGTGGCTAGACCGAAAAGCTTTGTCTTAATCGTCAGTTGCATCTTGACCGTTCCCTCGAATTGGCGATCGCCTCGACTACGCGTTGACCCTGTAAACATTGATCAAATGACATGCGAAGAGGACGTTTTTCACATTGTTTTCCGCGAATGAATGGGTTTTCCAGGAGCGTTGGCTCGGATGGGTCCCCTTTTAACTTCGGCAGGGGGTTGCGCGACTTTAACAGGGCAAAAGATGGGGGAATCTAGTTCCTACCCTTAACTAACTCTTAATCAGGCTTTTTTAGAGGTAACATCCGTGATATAACCGCCGATAAGCAACACAGTGGGCAATTCGCCCGCCAGGAGCGTTCGATGGCTGTGGCCCGGTTTGCAGAG
>CAYOVU010000153.1:0-3406 GCA_964407505.1 uncultured Acidobacteriaceae bacterium
TCCACACAGATTTTTGACGTGGCCTTTCTCAAGATCGACTCCGACCAGGCCTTTACCGTCGCACAAAAACACGGCGGCGATAAGCTTCTGGAGAAGGATCCCTCTACGCCGGTGATCTATGTGTGCGACTGGAACCACAACACAAACGAACTGACCTGGCACGTCATCTATGGAAACACACGCGAAACTGCCAAGCTTACGGTTGCGGTAAATGCGTCGACCGGCGAGTTCCTCAGGGTGGAAAAATAAAGCGGAGAAGTAAAACGGAGACATAGATTTCTTACTGACGAAGAGCGAATCGAAGATCGTTCAGGATTGCTAAAACTGAGGTGCTATTTTGTTTCGGCGCTCTGAGCCTTCGTTCCCTTCAGCCGCTCGATCGCCTTCTGCGCCTCGCCGGCTTGCGGTCCGTGGGGCAGAATCCTCAAGTAGCTCTCGTACTCGGCGCGGGCGTCGTCTGATTCACCTAGCTTTTCCATGCTCACCGCCAGCCGGATCGTAGCGACGGCGTCGTTGTCTTTGTAGCGCAAAGCTTCGCGATAGCGATCCTCAGCTGCTCGGTAGTTTTTGCGCCTAAAGTAAAAGTCGCCCACTTCCACGCTCTTCGCCGCTTTGTGCGGATCCCAGGTGTGAAACTCCGTGATCCCACCGCTCGCAACTTCAGCCTCGCCGACCGCTGCCGAACTTTGCGGATGCGCCTTGGCGTCGTCCGTGGGAGCGTCCAAGTCAATCTGCGTGTCTTTGCTAGAGCTTTCGCCCGCACCATTCCCCAGGTCATCGGCCTGCACTCGGTCCGAGCGCGGAGGTGTAAGATTCGGCGCCTTGGGCTGTGCGGGAGACGGATTGGCGGGAGATGGAGATGATGCGTCCGGTTTGTCGCCAGGGAAGGTGAGATCGCGCGAAAGTCCGTCGGCAGGAGGCTGGCCGGTGTTCGGGGCAGGATCGGACCGCGTCGAATCCGGGGACGCGGACTTCGATCCAGCAGTTTGTTCGGAAGAACCCGATTGCGGCGTACCTTGTTTTGCCGCATCCGAACCCGCACTGCTTCCCTGCTGCGCGCAGGCTGGTACTACCGCAGCCATAAGCATAAATACGAACAGCTTAAACTTCATGCTTCTATTTTACCGTTGCAACCAGCACTTTGGAACTTTGTGGCGTCGGTTTGCGATGCTGCCGCGGAAAAAAAATACAGGCCGCTCAGGGGGAGGCTTTTGAGCGGCCTGTTGGCGAAGTCCTCCGGGGAGGAGGATAAACTCGTTGGACTTCAACTACGTCGATAATCACTACATCGACGACGGATTATTCTGTCCAGTCGTGTTCGGCTGAGCCGTCGGCTGGTTTGTGTCGCCGAGGGTATTAGTCATCAATCGGACATCCACCCGGCGGTTATCGGCGCGGCCTTCTCGCGTCTTATTGGTCTCCAGCGGCTTGTCCTTGCCCAGCCCGATGACGTAAATCTTGTGCGCCGGCACGTTATATTTCGACGCCAGATACTGGATCACCGAATTGGCGCGTCGCTGGCTGAGATCATAGTTATAGTCGGGTGAGCCGACGGAATCCGTGCCGCCTTCCAGTGTAATGATGTAACCCTTGGTGCTCGAAATCGTTCCAGCCAACTGGTCAAGCGCGTCCTTCGACTTCGCCGTCAGATTGTCTTTGTTAAAACCGAACTTCACCGACGTTTCAGCAACCGGACGATAGTTGTCGAGGTTTGCCACGGTGTTGGTCAGGATGCCCACGCGGTTGTTGGCAGCATCCGCCACTTGTTGCGCTGACGTGGCGTTCTGATTCGCCGCCTGCGCCTTCTGTTCCACGTCCGCGGTCTTGGCATTCACGGCTTGAATGCCGGCTTGCGCCCGGGCATCGACATCCTTAATGTCTTTGCTGTTCTTCGCCGTCATGTCGTCGAGTTCGTTGGTTTTATTGATCAGCGGCGTGGTCTGTTGCTTTACGTAGTTCTTGCTGGTACAGCCGAAGGTGGCGGCCATGCAGGCTGCCAATAAAATTGTTAACGAAGTGCGGGTCATATTGGATGAGGCTCCTTGTTTCTTTGTCTCTGCGCTATCAGCTTTGCCGTGCGCTAAATTCTGCAGTCTCCTACCGGGCCCTGGAAATTAGTACAGCTTACGAATACGTATCCCACTTTTGCACGGGACGTGCCAATGTCCCTTAACGGCATGACTGAACTAAGTATATACATTTTCAATGGCTTGCAATAGAAAGTTGGATGGGGAACCTGTCTCGTATATGGACAGTGTCAAGCAAAGGCAACATGGATGAGGGAAATTTTATACGGTCAGGATCAAACGCTATCCGTACCACCGCAGAGTCTTTCGTGTTGTTTTAATGGCTTAGTGTTCATTCGAAGCCTTCTTTTTCGCCATCGCTGCCCAAGTCTAGTCTGCTTATCTAATAAAATAAAAAACAAGACCACGCAATGGATCTTCTCCAGAAAATCCGCACCATCCCAACCGAACCCGGCGTGTACCTCTATAAGAATGCCGAGGGCGAAGTCATATACGTGGGCAAGGCGAAGAATCTTCGCAGCCGCGTGGCCAGCTACTTTCATGAAGGGCGCTGGGAAGATTCGAAGACCGGTACGCTGGTGCGCGAGGCAGTCGATGTCGATTACATCGTGGTCGCCAACAATAAAGAAGCGCTCGCGCTCGAAAACAATCTCATCAAGCAGCGCAAGCCGCGCTTCAACATTCTGCTGCGCGACGACAAGACTTACCCTTACGTGAAGCTGACGTTAGGGGAGCGCACGCCGCGCGTCTACGTCACTCGCCGCCTGCGCAAAGATGGCAGCGCCTACTACGGCCCGTACTTCCCTGCAAATCTGGCGTACCGCATCGTCGATCTCATTCATCGAAATTTCCTGATCCCCTCGTGCAAAGTCGACCTCACCCGCTTTCACCCGCGCCCTTGTCTGCAGTACTACATCAAGCGTTGTTTGGGCCCGTGCGTGAAGGAACTGACCACACCTGAGGCTTATCAGGAAGCGGTGCGCGATGTGAAGCTGTTTCTCGAAGGCCGTCCCACGGATCTAAGCCGATCGCTGCATCAGCGGATGGAGCAGGCCGCCACCGCGCAGGAGTACGAGCGCGCCGCACGCTATCGCGATTTAATTTCGACTGTCGAGCAACTGCAGGAGCGTCAGCGCATCGCCGCCGCCGAGGGCGATGATGCCGACGTCTTCGGCTATCACTATGAGAACGGCATGCTGGCGGTAAACCTGTTTCACATGCGCGGCGGCCGCGTCGTCGATCGCCGGGAGTTTTTCTGGGAAGACTTGCCAGAGTTTGCGGAAACCGATGCCTCGATGGAATCCTCATCCTCCGATTGTCATCCTGAGCGCAGCGAAGGACCTATGCAATCTGCCGACAGCACCGGTAGCGCAGACAGT
>CAYOVU010000154.1:0-4827 GCA_964407505.1 uncultured Acidobacteriaceae bacterium
GCTTCGGCGCAGAAGTAAAGCGGCGCATCATGCTGGGCACTTACGCGCTGAGCGCCGGCTATTACGATGCGTACTATTCGAAAGCGCAAAAAGTGCGCACGCTGCTCACCCGCGACTTCGATGAAGCCTTCCGCAAAGTAGATGCGATCATAACTCCGACGAGTCCGACGGCAGCGTTTCGACTGGGCGAAAAGTCGGATGATCCGCTCGCCATGTACCTGGCCGACATCTATACCGTCACTGCCGATCTCGCGGGTATTCCAGGAATTTCCGTTCCATGCGGCGTGACGAAAGATAATTTGCCAATCGGCCTGCAGATTCTCGGCAGGCACTTTGATGAGGCAACAATCCTGCGGGTGGCGCACGCCTATGAGCAGGCGGCATAGTCGGTTGCTGGCCTGCGCCAGGAGTTAAATTGTCTCGTAATAGTGTTCTCCCGCACAGGCGCGGCACAGCACCTTTTCTTCGGTACGCACTTCCCTGCGAAAATTAATTCCTTCTCCGCAGGCTTCACAAACCACTCGCTCGCCTTTGTATCCAGGGAATTCTTCGGGCGGTAAGTTCACCTTCACCCACTGAAAAGTAAACAGATCGTCGTCGGCAATTTCGCGATAAGCCAGCATCTGCTGCTGATTTTTATCCGCAATTTCCGGATGCATCTGTTTGGCGAGAGCTTTCGACGATTCTTTGGCGGCAATGCGTATTGCCTTGCCCGTATTTACATCGACGAATGTGGCCGCAACTTTTCCCCAATCACGAAATTTCAAAGCGCGTTTGCCCAGCCGGCAGCCGGTTACGACGGCGACGGCATCGGTAGCGCAGCGGTCGATCTCGACGAAAGTAACCAGTCGCTTGCGGTCCTTTCCGTGCGGATCATCGATGCCAAGTTTAGCCAGACCCAGCATTGCGAGCCGCACGCCGAGAACTTGGCCTGCGCAGAGATGGCCGTGGGCTTTTTCAGCATCGAGGAGATATTCGTCGAAAGATTTCATGCGGCTGGCAGAAGTAAGCAATTGGCAGTTGGCAATTAGCAGTCAGCTGCCAGCGTTCAGCTTATCATTTTTGTTTGCGTGAACTACTTCCTGCGCCAGCGGACGCCATCTTTTGTGTTCTCGATCACAACCCCGGCTGCGGTAAGTTCTGCGCGGAGGGCGTCGGACACTTTGAAGTTGCGAGCTTTGCGCGCCTCCTCCATCTCGTTGATTTTCTTTTGAATGCCAGTTTCTGACAGTTGAGCGGACTGCACAGCCTCCTGCAGTTCTGCGCTGATATCTCCTTCGCGGTTTTCGGTTGGCGCCCAATCGAAAACCTGTTTCATCTTGGGGCCATCGTCGTCGCTGAGTACCGCGAAAATCTCATCAAACTTTTGGAGCGCACCGAGTAGGGGCACGACATCCGCGCGTTGCATATGACCTGAATCGAGCGCAGAGTTCGCGCGGCGAACCATTTCGAAGATCGCAGACTGCGCCTGCGCGGTGTTGAGATCATCATCGAGCGCCGCTCGCATTCGATCGACTGTCTCCTGCGCGAGCGTCTGCATTTCCGGAGTCGATCCTTCCGGAAAACTCCCGGTCATCAAACGCTGACGAAAATTGCGCAGCCGTTCCACTGAGACCGCGGCCTGCTTGAGACCATCGAAGGTAAAGTTGAGTTGATTTCTGTAAGGCACCGACGTGAGTAGATATCGAATTGAGGACGGCTTATGCCCTTTTAGCACAAGGTCGCGGAGGGCATAAAAATTGCCCAAGCTCTTCGACATCTTCTCCCCTTCAACGAGCAGAAAACGCACGTGAAACCAGAAACGGGCGAATGTCTTCTCCGTGAGCGACTCCGATTGTGCAATTTCATTTTCGTGATGAGGGAAAATCAGGTCTTCTCCGCCGGCGTGCAGATCGAAACTCTCACCCAGTTCCTCCATCGACATCACTGAACACTCGAGGTGCCAACCCGGACGCCCCGGCCCAATCGACGTATCCCACGAGGCCTCGCCGGGCTTCGGTGCCTTCCATAGCGCGAAGTCGCGCGCACTGTCTTTGTCATATTCGTCGACATCGACGCGTGCTCCGTCGAGCATCCCGCCAAAATCTTTTTTCGAAAGTTTTCCGTATCGCGGAAAATCCGCGATGCGAAAATAATACGACCCATCCTCGGCTCGGTAGGCAATTCCCTTCTCCACCAACTTCGCCACGAAATCCGCCATCTTCTCAATATGTTCCGTGGCGCGCACCAGCGTCGGTTGTTCAATGCCTAGGAGCGCAGAGTCTTCGAGAAATGCATTTACGTACTTCTCGGTGTATCGCTGAACGCTGACTCCATCGCGCGCGGCGTTACGTATGATCTTGTCGTCCACATCCGTGATGTTCATCACGTAGCGAACCTTGTAGCCGGATTGCCGCAAAAATCTCTGCAGCATGTCGACGGCCAGGAAGGTTCGGAAGTTGCCGATGTGTCCGTAGTCGTAGACGGTCGGTCCGCAGGCGTACATGCGGACCTCGCGGTCGCGCAGCGTTTGGAATTCTTCCACCTGCGACGACATAGTGTTGTAAAGGCGCAATGCCATAAAGTGATTATGCACTCAACGGCGAACCCTCAATTTCAGGGGGACGCCAGAAAGTCAACTCGTGGGAATGCCGGCGGAAGAATGCGGAGGCAAGGCGTGCGCGTGCTCCCGCAATCGATGTTGTACGAGAAAAACATAGTGCAATGCAGAAATTATCGTGAACGCAAATGTGGCACGCAGAAAGACAGTGCGTGTAATCCAGATCCAGCGGATTTGCCGGATGGCAAACAGCATCGCGAAGAAAACCGCGGCGATCTGCGAAAAAGTATTCGCCTTCCCGAAGATGCTGGGCCGGAAATCGCGCAGCCCCGCGATGGCAAACAGCACCGCACTCGCCGCGAGAATTGAAATGTCGCGACTGAAAACCAGCACGGTAAACTTCCACGGAATCTTGTGCAGAATGGAGAGCACCAGGAACATCGTGCTCAACAGGAGCTTATCCGCAATGGGATCAAGGTATTGGCCGAGCAAAGTCTGCTGGTGCAACTTGCGCGCCAGCAATCCATCCAGGCCATCGCTGAAGCCGGCCACTACGAAGAGAACCAGAGCCCAGAAATAGCGGCCCTCGACCAGCTCAATCACGGTAAAGGGGACGAAAACCATCCGCAGAAGAGTGAGTTGGTTGGGAGCGGTGAAAATTTGCGAGAATTTCATTCCCCGTCCTCAGACGGACGAGCGGCAGAACGGGTTTCGAGATTAATACTTCCCTCGGCTCCATTTTCCCTGGCTGCGGGAGATCCGGGCAGCGCAGTCGGTTCGATCCCGGTCTTTGCCAAAAAGCGTTGCGACAGCGACGGCAAATTGCCATCGGGAAGATCGAGTTCGATGCGTTCAATCCGATGCATTGGGAAGAAGACGACGGCTGGGCTGAACGACTCGCCATCTTTCACCATAAGAACCAGATCTTCAAACGACGCCAACTCGGCGCCACTCATGCTGAGGCCTTCCGGAGCCAGTGCCAGGATCATGCCCCAGAATTTGTCTCGAGGATTGCACAAGGTCACGATGACCATGGCTCCGGGCGAGAACGGATCGCGCACCCGCGCCTGTGAGGTGGAACCCTCTGCCATTCGCTCAGCGTTTTTCGGCATGGAACGATTGTCGCTGTGGCAGGCAGGAGTTTGCAACTGGCAATCGCGGTGGTAGTGGGTCAGTTTGAAAAGCAGCGTGCACTTCTATCCGTCGGCGTCATCCCGAAGCCCCGCAAAACAGCTTCTGGCTACTGGCTACTAGCTTCTAGTAAAACGGTCGGCACGGCGTAACCGGCCCAGCGCGTAAGCCAAGCTGAGTCACCACTGTTTTTTCTTCCTGGGGTTTCTTTTGTATGCTTCATGGTCCGATGTTTTCGTCTAGAAGCCATCTATGTTGGGTTTCCTAAGGTTTTGAATTTCCTAAGGTTTTGAATTTCGGTGGTGCAATTTGGCTTGCGCGCCGGGCCGGGCAAGCGGGAGAAGTGCACGCTGCTTCTTCAAACTGACCCACTACATCGCGGTTATCATGTCTGCATGGCAGCGCCGACGCCCCAGTCTTTAGTCCTGAGTTTTGAAGATGCACGCCTCGTGGTTGAGGAACACGCGGCACAGATTCCCCCCGGTGCGGATGAAGTTGTTGACCTGCTGCACGCCTCCGGGCGAATTCTCGCCGAGCCCATCACAGCTGATCGCGACATTCCTCCCTTTCCGCGATCGACGCGAGATGGCTATGCGGTGCGATCCGCGGACCTGACGAAGCTGCCCGCGCGGTTAATTGTGGTTGGAGAGATCAAAGCAGGGCCGAGGCCGAGTCCAGTCCCTTTGGTCCTGAATTCCGGCCAGGCTTTTTCCATCATGACCGGGGCACCTGTGCCACAAGGCGCGGACGCTGTTGTGATGGTGGAATACACGTCTTCGTCTTTGTCTTCGCAAAATATTGTCGAAATCACAAAGGGAGTTGACGCTGGCGAGAACATCGTCGCGCAAGCTGCCGAGGCGAGAAGCGGCAGCTTGCTACTTGGTCGAAGGGAACAACTGGATCACGCTGCCATCGCACTTGCGGCGTCGGTCGGCAAATCGAGGCTGCAGGTTTTTGTTCGTCCCCGCGTGGCGGTGCTGACTACGGGCGATGAGATTGTCGATGTCGATGGTCGTCCCGGTCCTACCCAGATTCGTAACTCCAACACGTATTCGCTCGCGGCTCAGATCCAGGAAGCCGGAGGCGAGGCCGTGCTCTTGCCGATTGCTCCGGACGAACCGCATCGACTGCGGCGGTTGATTGAGCAGGGTCTTGAA
>CAYOVU010000155.1:0-4438 GCA_964407505.1 uncultured Acidobacteriaceae bacterium
GGCGGTACAATCGGCGTGCTGTCCGTACGTCGCGCGGAAAAATTCATCCATGTAATTGTAGGTCTCGCCGATTTGTGACTGCGTCGCCATCAGACCATCACCTGCGAACTAGTTGAATGCTCATGAGCTCCGATAGGGTTCCCGACGGGAATCGAAAAAGATGCCACATAGTACGAGAAGTTGGGGGATGTGCAAAAGGATTTGACGGTCTATCTCAGGGGTGGCCCATTCGCCAGTCGCGGACCGTCCACGTTGAGCTCAAGGAACCCCTGCTACCACCTGGCGCAGCACTGGCTTGTATCGTAACTTCGTGGTATATCAGCGCCCAGCGTATTCGGTTAGCGTCGGCTTCTCAGGAGGTCATATGTCCGTCGAAGAAAATGTTGTTCTGATGCGGCGCTGGTTCAAGGAAGTTTGGAATGAAGGAAAAACTCAGACCATCTACGATTTGATGGATGAAAATGGCATCGCTGTCGGACAGGACCAGCCGGGTGTCGAAATTCACGGGCCTCGCGCATTCGAGACGTTCGTCAGTCGGATTCGCGGCGCATTCCCAAACATCACGATAAGCATTGAAGACAACTTTGGAGTTGACGACAAAATCGTGGTCCGTTGGTCCGCGGTAATGACCCACACTGGTGACCAGCTCGGAATTCCGGCGACCAACAAGAGAGTCAAGGTTACAGGAATTTCAATCGCCCAGATCGAGAAAGGCAAAATTGTTCGAGGCTGGGACAATTGGGATCAGCTGGCGATGCAGCAGCAGCTTGCGATGGCCGCCGCGGCTCAGTCGTAGACGCGAGCGCCGTGCCCTTAGAATGTGGCAAGCGCACATAACCTACAGTCCGGTGGGCGGGTGGCGCACCTTTCCACGCAATCCAAACGAACTCCGTTGAATTTCCGCCTGCCGGCGGGCCGCACTCTTCAGTTTTTGAAGGGGTGCGGATTTAGACGCGGGCGGCTGGCCAACCCGCCTTTACCTCTTCGTCTCCAGCGAGCGGATGCGCTCAGTTGTCTGAATGTGATCCTGTCGCGTTGGAGATCACCGGCACGTGGTGATGACTCAGCAATGTGTGCGGGCCCCCATAGACAAATTCGAGCGCCAGATTCAGGCCAACCTGCGCCAGCACGTTGTAGTTCCCCATGCGAAAACCGTCCATGGCATCCGACCGGCTCGGATACCACAATAAAGCAGCCGCTTCCGTGCCGGCGTACGGAGCTACCAGCGCTGGAACCGAAAATACGCGATGCCCGTCCTCGCCTCTACGCGCCGTGACCGTTGAAATCAAAGCGTGCTTCTCAGAGTTTCTTGACGAACCCCCGTCATTCGCTATCGCTGTTGGGCCTCAGCTTTTGGTTTGGCGAGGGAGTCGTCAATTGGATTGTAGTTACCGGGTGGCCGTCCGCTTTTCACTCCAGGATGAACGAGTCCGGTCACAACCGCGTCGCAAATCTCTGCTTGGGTAAGGCCGGTCGTTTCTGCCGCGACCGCGGCAGCCCGCACATTCTCCAGTGCGCTCATTTGTTCGTTGGTCATAATGACCCCCTTGCAACTAGTCTTGTGTTTTGGTTCTCTAGACGCAATCCAGCGTGCGCTCGGCAGGCGTCCGCTTCCGGCGCGGGAAAACCGTCACACCCGCAGGCGAGAGAACCGCTAGGCGCCGGCGCTCCACTCCATGTAGTCTCAACGACCAACTACTTCGGCTTGCTTTCTCCAGTCGAGTGCGCGGGCGGTGACTGCCTCTGTTGCATTTGCTGGGTCTGCTGCGTGTGTGTTTGCTGCAATTGTTGCGTTTGTTGCTGATGTTTCTGTTCCACTTGCTGCGTTGTCGCTGCATCAGCCTTCTGTTTATCCAGCTGCAGATGCTCTTTGTCCTGCTGCTGCTGCAGCTTCTGCCGATCTTGTTGCTGGCTTGCGTATAGCTTGCTTTGTTGCTGCTGATACTTCTTATCGTTTTTAGCGTTTCCTGAGCTTGGTGCCGATGGACGCTCCATAGCCGGTAGATCGTTCGGATGGACCACTGGCCGAGCGCCGGAGTTCTCCGCACGCGCACTCACTTCTCCGCCTCTCACGGCGCCATTGCCTTTAAAATCTCCTGGCCTGGCAGTTGCGATGACTCCGGGTTGACCGTGGTTTACGGATGCCCGTTGCTGTGGGTCCGAGCGGGAAGTCCGCGCATGCGCAGTTTGCGCGGCAACCGGTCCGACGTGGCGGTCGCGCGTGGCAGCCTCTTCTTGGGCGGTCGGACGTGCGTCGATCCCGCCGTGGCCATTGTAGCTGACCCGATTTTCGTTGGTTATGCTCACTCTCTCGTTGTAAACGTTGTGAAAGTCCCCACCCACATGCCAGACCGACGTGTTGTATTGGAAGTGCCCGCCTTCCCAGCGACCACCATAAAAGCCAGAACCGTAGTAACCGAAGCCATAGTTAATGCCGCCGTAGAAACCTACCGTCGGGCCCCAATAGCCGTCATAGAAAAGAAACCCGGAGCCGCCCCAGCCCCAGTACGGCGGGGTCCAGAGATAACCGACTTCCGGAGCCATAATCCACGTGCCCGGCACCCAGAAGTAGTCGGCAGCATCGTAATTATAATCCCAATATCCAGGCGTCCAGATGTAACCGTCGCCCGGGCAAATAGGCTGCTCGTAAACCGGCAGCACGGGTGGCCCGACCGCGATCGCTACGCGGACCTGTGCGTACATCGCTCCCGAAACAACCATCAATAAGAGCGCGAACATAAAGGAACGAACGACGAAAGCAAAACGCATTGACGTCCTCCTAGGAGATAAGCCTTGCCCAACGCTGCTTGATTTCTGCGGGTTGCACGGATTGAAAGGCAATGCCGCGCACTTAGAATGGCTCAAGCGGATTTCTGAAGATGTCCCAAACAGCACACGTCCTGCGAACTCCCAAAGACCTGTGGGGAAAGGAACGCGCCTATACATTCAAGTGAGACTGTTCATGCACAGCGGCTTGGCGGGTGGCGCGCTCTTCCACACCGCCCAAACCAACGCCGTTGAATCTCCGGGTGGCGGGTAGGCCACACGCCGCTACGCAGTCTCGGAACGCCGAGCAGAGTTCACGACTCGCGCGTCATCGCTTTTTGACGGCCCGAGAACATCACGTTTTATGATTCTGCGTTTGACGGCTCGCAACGCTTCGGACGCTATAGGCATCGTGCTCAGCTCTTCGCTATTTCGAGGAGTGTCAGACAGCTCTTGCCGCCGCTTGAACATGGCTAGCTCGGCTTCCGGTACAAGCCGAGCTAGCTTCTCAGGATCTGTTTCATCCAGAGTTTTCAGCAATACTTCTTTCCAGGATACGAATTTGAGATCGCTCAACGAATCTCCCCCACTCTCACAAAGATCGTACGAGCCAAACAATCAGACAGATAATGAGTAGGGTGCCCAAAAGTCCATAGCCAAACATTGCAGCCTCCTCCGAGAGCAAATTCCTCGGCGGTTGATTACCCGATATTGACTTGGAACGTCAGGGAAGGATTACCGTATGCCACTGCGTACCATAGGCCATCGGCTCCCATGATGAAGTACACGTCCTGCTGGTAGAACCACGCTGGGTATGAGCCTGCGTAGAACCAATAGCCACCGTAGGAGTACTCGCGGCGTCCGTTATACTCGCGCCCGCCGTTCGCCTCAAAGCGAGCATGATGGTTTGGACCAAAATGACTTTCGTTGTATACGTGTCCGGAGCTGTCTTTCTGACCGTTGTGTGCGTACTGGCCCTGTGATTTTTGCGGTTGAGCTTTGGCTTCTTGTGGATGCTGATTTTTCTCTTCGGTTTGCTGAGTCTTGGCTTGCTGTTGCTGTTCCTGCTTCTGAGGTTTCGCTTCTCCCTGCTTTACGGGCTTTGCTTGCTCTTCCTGTTTCGGTGGCTTGGCTTCTTGCTGCTTTGCAGTCTTTGGTTGCTCTTCTTGTTTCTGTGGTTTGGTTTGTTCCTGTTTCGGAGCAGGTTTAGCCTCTTCCTCATGCTGCGCTGGCTTGGCGCCCTCTTCCTGATGCTCTTCCTGCGCGAACGCCGGAACAGTTGCTCCGAGAAGCAAAAACACTGCCGCTGTGCTGATCACTCCGAGTACTTTCATAAATGTTGCCTCCAATACCAGAATTCTGCGTGGAGGCAAGAATAGCGGGAGGCACGAGTGAAAGATGTACCGTTGTGAACACCTTTGCGGAGTGGCATGGGCGCCTGACACAACCTTCCACAGTACCCAAACGAACGCAGGTGAATTTCGGGTGCAGCACTCTTCGGTTTTTGGAGGGTGCAGATTTAGACGCACCGCCGAGCACACCGCGATTGGAGTACCCCTACACGGATTACCGTATTGCCGGATGCACTATAATTAGATGGTTCATTGGGAGCAGACTAAGTGACCACACACGCGGTGTCGGGCGCTTCGGTTTTGAACAAATCCAAGACAAT
>CAYOVU010000156.1:0-5304 GCA_964407505.1 uncultured Acidobacteriaceae bacterium
TTTTTCCACGCGAGCTTTGAGTTGTTCGAGAAATTTGTCGTAGATCCGGTCGTCGACGATGGCGCGTGAGCAAGCAGAGCACTTCTGGCCCTGGAAGCCGAACGCGGCTTGCGCGACACCTTCGACGGCGGAGTCGATATCGGCATCGGCGTCGACGATGATGGCGTCCTTGCCGCCCATTTCGAGGATGGTGCGCTTGATCCAGAGCTGGCCGGGAGCCTGCGTGGCCGCCGTGTGGTTGATGTGCAATCCCACCTCGCGGGAGCCGGTGAAGGCAATGTAGCGAGTATTGGGATGTGCAACCACGGCATCGCCGAAGCTGGCGCCTGCGCCGGGGCAGAAGTTTACGACTCCTTCGGGCATGCCGGCTTCTTCGAGCAGTTCGACGAACTTTGCGGCGATGGTGGGAGAATCGCTCGAAGGCTTCAGGATGACGGTGTTGCCGCTGACGATCGAAGCCAGGGTCAGGCCGGCCATGATGGCGCAGGCAAAGTTCCACGGCGGAATGACCGCGCCTACGCCGAGCGGTATGTACATGAGCAAATCGCGCTCGCCCGGGAGTTGTACCGGCACCTCGGCTTTCGCGAGACGCAAGGCTTCGCGCGCATAAAATTCGCAGAAGTCAATGGTCTCGGAGACATCAGCATCGGCCTCGCCCCAATTCTTGCTGACTTCGAAAACCAGCCAGGCCATGTACTCCATTTTGCGCTGGCGCAGTAGATCGGCTGCGCGAAACAACAAGCCGGCGCGCTCTTCGACGGAAGAGCGGCTCCACGGCCCGAACGCCTTCAGGGCCGCGTTCATCGCGGGTTGAACGTGCTCTTTGCCTGCTTTCTGGTGGATGCCGACGATCTGCGAGGGGCGCGAGGGATTCAGTGACTTGATCTTATCCGCAGTTTTGACGCGCTCCCCGCCGATGATCAGATCGTACTCGCGGCCAAGCTGGCCACGGACGCGTTCGATGGCAGCGCGCATCTTACGGGCGTTATCTTCGAGGCGAAAATCGTAAAAGGGCTCGTTGATGAAGGGGCCTTGATGAGATGCAGCATGGGGCCGGACGGGGGCTTCGGCGATTGCCATGGGAAATCCTTTCAAACCTTAGAGGTTGGACATTAGGGCTCGCTGAATTATTTTACACCTCGGGGAGGAGGAGGCATTCAGAAAGCCGCGAAGAAGCACAAGAAGGGAACCCCTTCGTGGGTCTAGCCCTAAACTAATCCCAAAAATCTCACCCCAGCAGAGGCTGAACGGAAACCCTCCGGTACGTTTTAGTTTCTCCAGGCAGCCCCGCCTAGACGCGGAGCTGAGCCCTGCATTACTGGCTAACTCCACGAATACGAAAGTTCTCCGTATCCGCGATGTAGATGTTGCCAGCCGTATCCACCGCCAATCCGTCGGGATAATATATCTCAGCTCCGGTAGCTGGCCCACCATCACCGGAATAGCCTGCCGTGCCGTCTCCGGCCACCGTCGAGATGATGCCCGTCGAGACTGTCACCTTGCGGACGCGTTCATTGTATAGATCGGCGATGTAGATGTTGCCGGCGCCATCCACGGTTACACCGTCGGGACTCGATAACTCAGCGCTGGTAGCTGGTCCGCCGTCGCCAGAGTAGCCCTGCGTGCCGTTCCCGGCCACCGTCGAGATGATGCCCGTCGAGACTGTTACTTTGCGGATGCGGGCAAATCCCGGATCTGCAATGTAGATGTTGCCGGCAGCATCCACCGCGACATCTGTGGGCTCGCCCAACTCAGCGCTGGTAGCCAGTCCACCGTCGCCAGAATAGCCATAAGTCCCGTCCCCCGCCACTGTCGAGATGATGCCTGTGGACTTGGTGACTTTACGGACGCGATAGTTAAATGTATCCGCGATGTAGATGTTGCCAGCGCTATCGACCGCCAGACCGTCGGGCTGAAATATCTCAGCGCTGGTGGCCGATCCCCCGTCGCCGGAGTAACCTCCGGCGCCGTTTCCAGCCACGGTAGTGATGATGCCGGTGGAAACTGTCACTTTGCGGATTCGATCATTGAGAGTATCGGCGATGTAGATGTTCCCGGCGCTATCCACAGCCACATCGTTCGGAGCGTTTAGCTCGGCGCTGGTCGCCGCTCCGCCATCACCGGAGTAGCCCTTTGTGCCGTTTCCAGCCACGGTGGTGATGATGCCGGTGGAAACCGTCACCTTGCGGATGCGATAGTTATAAGTATCCGCGATGTAGATGTTGCCAGCGCTGTCTACAGCCACACCGCTCGCAAAATATAGCTCGGCACTAGTAGCCGCTCCACCGTCGCCGGAGTAGCCATCAGTTCCATCTCCCGCAACTGTGTTGATAGTGCCCGGAGGCGCGGTCTGAGCAAAGTTCACATCCTGGACTTGCACACCGCCGATTGCGCGGCGGCCGTCGGTCCAGGAGTCCAAGGAATCTCCATTCAAGTCCGAATCGTAGTCATAGTCACCCGCATAGCAGGAAACAACACCGGGGTCAGTCTGCGTGGGCTGCGGAATTATAGCGGTGCTGATCGTAATCTCAGAGCCAAACGAGGCACCATTGTTCGTGGACTGACGGCCCACGCGCTCATAGCTACAGCCCGCATCGGTTGCTACGGTGCATGTGCTGGTAGCGGCGCGGCGGTCGTACCACGAGACAAAGACGTTTCCGTTCCTATCTACGGAGAGCGAAGGCATCCACTGCGTGTGGAATGCATTGTCGGTATCGGTATTGAGCTTGATGGGCGTGGACCAAGTGCGGCCATTGTCCGTAGAACGGACGTAGTAGATGTCGCCAACATCGCCATTGGTTCCCGCCCCGGCATAGGCATAATGGACGACTCCACTCGGGCCAACACCGGGCTGCCCCCAGCCCATGTGCCGCCAGATTGGAGCCACCACGGCGAAATATCCGCAGGTCAGGCTCCCGGGCGGGGAGAAGCGAGGCCCGGTTGTGGTTGAGGTCCAGGTAACGCCTCCATCCAGGGATTTGTAGATGACGTTCTGGCGCGTATTGAGGCCGCCTCCACCTTCATCCATTGCGGCAACAAAGACGGTGCTGTTGCTCCCTTCATATCGAGCCGCTCCGACTGGCGAGCCGGTGAGCTGTACATCACGCTGTGTAAAAGTAGTGTTGGGAAAAAGGACGACGGGAGTGCTCCAGGTAACTCCATCGTCGGAGTGTGTGAGGGAAAGTGCCCCAGCGTTTACGGCATAGTTTCCCCAGGAAATATACATGCGGCCATACATTCCGCTGGTGGGCTCATTGTCCACCCACATCGACTCGCGATCATCTTCAGTGCCCACATGGGGGCAGCTTCCGGTCGTCCACGTCTGGCCATTGGTAGAGGTCCACAAACCAATGCCCTGAGCGCCGCAGTCTCCACCCGCGACCAGGTCGCCGGCAAACCATTTATTTAGCTTGGCGTTGAAAACCACGATGGGGTCGCCAAGGTTGTTGCCGTGGCCGGTGGCAAATGGCGGAGGCAGAATCTCGGTGAAAGTAGCGCCCCCGTTCGTGGAGTACGACGTACCGCTATAGGAGTTGTAAGTCGTATTGTGGTCGTTATAGTTATCAACGACGGTCTGTCCGCCATTCGCACTGTCGGCCCAGACCATGCTCTCGCTCTTCGTGCAGCTACTCGAACTGCTGCAGCTTCGGTTACTTACCAGAATATTGGCTGGGGCGGCCGGAGACAGCCATTGCTCACCCGACGGCGCTTCTTCTTCGAATTGTTCGTTCACTGTTGAAGGATCGCCCCCAGGGAGCAAGCCGCATTCAATCATCACGTGACCGGCGCGGAAATTCTCCTGCTTGTCGATTCCGAGAACATCAATCTGCGAACAATCTACGCCCTCCGAAGTCATCTGGGCCCAGGTTGGCAGGCAAGCGAAAGCAACTATAAGCAGTAGTAGTCCGTGGGTGAGAATTTTCGCTCGATTGATCAACGTCATGGTCTGCCTCCGTGTGGGGTCGCCGGGACGGGAGTCGTCGGACTTCGCGATCACATAGCGCAAGAACTCGCGCTTCGGGCGAATCCTACGGCTCCGACGCGGTTCGTCTGGAAAAATTTCAATCTTGTTACAGAATCCGAACGGACCGTTAAGGTGACGAGAGAATAGAGCGACGTGGAATCTGAACTTTTGCCAGGTGCCTCAGCATTCCGCTTCGGCACACTTCATGGTAGGATCGCCCGCGATTGCCATGAAGAGGTTGACTCGGATTTGCTGGGGTCTGGTTAGGGTGGCAGTTGCCGTTCTTTTCGTCAGTTGGTGCGCATTGCATTTGCGTAGATGGGACGCTTACATTGGCGTGTCGTTGCCAATGTGGAGCCGGGTCCCCGGTCTGGTCGTTGCTATCTTAGGTGGACTCCTCGTATTGCTCTGCGGCGGACTTCTGAGTACTCGGGGCATCTTAGAGACGCCAGGAGATCGGTGGTTCCCCAGGGAGTTTGTGGCTTTGGGGCCGTTTCGATATGTGCGCAACCCCATGTCGCTGGGCTGGGTTATTTTTATGCTAGGACTGGGGTTGTATAAGTCGTCGGTGTTGGTGATTCTGTTCGCCGCGGCGCTGTTTTCCTTTTTGCATGCGATCGTTGTGTTCGTGGAAGAGCCTGGGCTGGAGAAGCGGTTTGGAGAGAGCTACCTGGAATACAAACGCTCGGTACCTCGCTGGTTACCACAATTCGGGTTACCCAGATTCGGCGGCAAGGGAGTGAACTAGATTCATGGAAATCAAACGCATAGGAGTCATTGGTGCGGGCACGATGGGCAACGGCATCGCTCATGTCTTCGCACGAGGCGGGTACTCGGTTGTGTTGTGCGACGTGGAGCAACGCTTCCTCGACCGCGGGATCGCCGCCATCACGAAAAATCTAGATCGCGAGGTCGCGAAGAACAAGATCTCGGCGGAAGATAAAGCGTCCGCGTTGAAGAACATTGAGCCGGTGACCGAGCGTGCGTGGCTTGCCGAGTGCGATTTCGTCGTGGAGGCAGCGACGGAGAAATTAGAAATCAAGACGGAAATTTTTCGCGATCTCGCCCGGCTCACGCGGCCCGAAGTGATCCTGGCGTCGAATACCTCGTCGATTTCGATCACGAAACTTGCGGCACTCACCACCCGTCCGGAAAAAGTGATTGGGATGCACTTCTTCAACCCCGTCCCCGTGATGAAGCTGGTCGAGGTGATTCGCGGCCTGGCAACATCTGAGGATACCTTTTCGTCGGTGCGCGACCTGGCGGTGAAGCTCGACAAGACGCCGGTCGAGGTCAATGATGCGCCGGGATTTGTTTCGAACCGCGTGCTGATGCCGCTG
>CAYOVU010000157.1:0-5912 GCA_964407505.1 uncultured Acidobacteriaceae bacterium
CAACTTGAGGCGCATTTCGTTGCTGAGCTCAAACCCCAGCGATTCGTAGAGGTGACGCCCCTCGGCACTCGCGTGGAGAGTCACTCTGGCGAAGCCTTCACGCGCGCACCAGTCAATCATCGTCTGCATGAGCCGGCGGGCGATGCCGCGGCGGCGAAACTGAGGATACGTATAGACGTTGAGAATCGTTGCGCGGCGACACTCCAGATCGTAAGGATGGGCAGGCCATGGAGAAATTATGGTCGCGCCTCCAACCACCAAATGCTCTCCGGCTGCGGCCAGCCACACGCGAAATGATCCATCGGACATGCGCGCTGGGCGGTTCGCTGGGTACCAGGTACTGGGTACTAGCTACTCGATACGATCTACTGCTTTCCCGATTCTTCCTTCGCCAGACGAACCTTGGCGGCGTCGAGCTTTTTCTGCGTAGCCGCAAGCAGATCGGTCTCAACTTCGGCGGATACGGTTTTGTTCCACTCCTCCACCGCGCGCTCCCAATGAGCGGCGGCCAGCTTCAGGCGGCCCGTCTTCTGGTAGAGATCGCCAAGGTGATCCTGCACGGTTGGGTCAGAACCCATGCGCAAGGACGCTTTCGTCAACGTCTCTTCGGCAAGGTCGTACTTGCCAAGCTTGAAGTAGGCCCATCCCAGCGAATCCAGATATGCGCCGTTGGTGGGCTCAAGGCTTACGGCCTGCTTGATGTAGTTGACTGACTCTTCAAGCTGCACACCGCGGTCCGCGTTCATATATCCAAGGTAGTTAAGCGTGACGGCGCTCTGCGGATTCGCAGCCAGCACTCTTTTGAATTCCGCTTCGGCTTCGTCGTATTTCTTTTCGCGCTCGTAAGTCGAACCGCGCAGGAAGTAAATGTACTCTTTGTCGTCGGGCTTGGTCGAAAGCGCCTCGGCCTTGCTGAGAGATTCTTCGGCGCTGCTCCAGCGCTTGAGGCGCGTATAGACGATGGCCAGCCGGATGTAGACCTCACGATCTTCCGGCGTACCCTTCAGCAGCGAGCGAATGTCTGCGATAGGCTTCTCAGGATCGCCGGTGTCGGCCAGTTGCGCGTCGAGAACCATGCGGAGATCGCGGTCATCGGGAAGCTTTTGCATGGCCTCCTTGGCCACCGCCGTCGCTTGCGGCCACTGCTTCGCCTCGCGGTAAGTGTCGATAATGTCCTGATAACCAGTTTTGGCGTTATCGTCGCCCAGCGGAATCATTTTGCGGAACGTCTCGACCGCGGCCTGATAATTCTCCTGATCGCGGTAGACCATGCCGAGACGTTCGATGAAGATGCCGCGATTATTGCGGTCGGACTGCGAATAGCTAGTGTCAGGCTTCTCGGTTTTTTTGAGCAGGTCCTGCAAAATCTTTTCGGCTTCGTCGTAGCGCGCCTGAGCCTGGTAAACCACCGCGATGTTGTACGGAACTTCGAGCGCATCCGGCACCATGGCCTGCGCCTTTTTCAGGCTGTCAAGCGCCTGTTCGTACTTCCCCTGGCGGCGGTAAATCTCCGAGATGCGAAGGTAAGTCTGCGCGTCTTCTGGATTGGCGTCAGCGATTACTTTGTATTGATCGAGCGCGGCGTCGATCTGGCCATCGTTCAGCAGGTTCTCCGCGAGGCCGCGAATGGCGTCGAGATTATCGCGGTCAAGCTGGATGGCATGTTTGTACGCGTCGATGGCGCTCTTGTAATCCTTGCGCTGCTCATAGGTGGCGCCGAGCGCGGCGTACAACTTGGCGGAGCGGGCGGTATCAGGAACGGAGCTCAGCACCTGCAACGCATGCGCGGTGTCACCTTCGTCACTGTAAAGCAGGGCGAGAGTTGTAACTCCTTCTTCGGAATCGGGATCGAGCTTAATTGCGATCTTGAGTTCGTTTTCCGCCTTCTGCAAATCGTTGTTCAGGCGGTAGAGACGGCCGAGAAGCAGATGGTCGTCGACATTGTTCGGTTCGATCTTTACGATCTGCTCATACTGCTCGATGGCCAGCTTCAACACATTCTCTGAGCCGTTGCCGCCACCCGGCATGTCGCCGAGCGAGCGCAGATAAATTCGCCCCAGTAGTTTGTGAGCTTCAATGTTGTTGGGATCGCGCTTGAGTATGTCCTGAGCCTGCAGCACGGCGTCGCGAATACGTCCGGTTTTCACGTAGAGTTCGGCGAGGCCCGAAGTCAGAAATTCAGAAGAAGGATCGGCCTCAATCGCCAGCCGGTATTCTTCAAGCGCCTTATTCGCCAACTCGCTCCGGCCATAAACCGTTACCTGCTCTTCATACATATGAGCGAGCATGTAGTGATAATAGGCGGCTCCACGATCGGCTTTGCGTGTCGAAGCCTCAGCCTTGGTTTGAGCTGAAACTGCCGGTTTGGAATCCGCTGGCTTGGAATCCGCTGGAGAAGACGGGCTGGTCTGCGCAACTGCGGCCGCTGCGAAAAATAACGATGTTATAAGTGCGGAAAAAAATCTTTTCATACTCAACCTGACAATGCTGGACTTGACGATGCGACTGAAACCGATTCCGCTGGAACTGATCCGATTGAACCGGAGGCGCGCTCCCTAAACCATAGCGATTGGATGCAAAACCGCCGGGGGTGGGGTGCTTCAATTCTAACCCGAGGTGGGGTCGAATTGCAGAAAAACCCTGCGGGTTCCGCAGACCGTAAAAACGCCCGAAAGGTCAGCGACCAAGGGGATGAGGAGCGCGCAGATTGTCAAGTTTGGTAAACAGTCAGTGATGTCTTAGACGTTCTCTATCGAACTACCACGAAAAATTGAAAACTAACTTGTCCTCAGCGAAACGTCTAATGGCGGAAATGCCGCACGCCCGTAAACGCATCGCTAAACCCAAGCGGTCGGCAATTGCAATCTTCCGAATCGCGCTGCGAACCGCCGGGCTCTAGACAATCGACGCTCACATCTAGGTTCTCGCTTCCACCTCATCTTCACTTCAGCTGAAAGACGGTACCAAGTCCGTTCGCGCCTCCGTACTCAGTCGTGCCGTAAAGATGGCCAGCGGCATCCATCACCAAAGTCCCGTATGGGCCGTTACCATCATTACCTCCCTGGAAAACGTGCAATATGGATTCATTCCACTTGGAACCCGATCCCGGCACCAATTCGAAAGCGACGCCGCAACATTCGCCGCCTAATGTGGCCGTACCGAAAAGATCGCCATTCGAATCGAAGATCACGCCTCCGTAGGGAGCCTGGCCGTTCGAGCCACTAAAAGCCAGGAGGACGGTCTCCTCCCACACCCCCGCCGTTTGTGCAAGCCGGAATACGACACCGTAGCCAATCCCAACCTCGATCGTCTGTTTGCCACCTGCCGTGGTCGTGCCATAAAGGCTGCCGTCCGAACCAAAGGTCAGACCTGCCCATGGGTAAGCCCCGCCGCGACAAGATGCCGAATCACAGAAAGTATGGAGTACGCTTTCCCTCCACGCGCCGAAATCAGGACTCAATTCAAAGGCAACTCCGGCCGATTGTGCTCCGCCTAACCAGGTTGTGCCATACAGATTGCCGGATCCATCGGCGATTACTCCCGCAATCGGTGAAGCGCCGTCATCTCCGCCGCTGAAGGCGTGCAAGACTCCCTCATTCCATTGTCCATCGGAGCCGCGACTCAGCTCGAAAACAACTCCACAACCAGTGCCGTAGCAACCGCTCGTCCCGCCACGCAAAGTCGTGCTGTAGAGTTCACCGTTCGGGCCAAAGATCAGCGCGGCCCTTGGATTTGCGCCATCGGCGCAATTCGTTAGCGCGCAAAAGCTATAGAGGACGCTTTCGGTCCAGATTCCGTCGGTAGCTGGGGAGAGTTCGAACACGGTCCCCGAGTCATGCGCGCCGCCTCCCGCCGTAGTGCCGTATAGATTTCCAGCCGAGTTGATGATTAATGCGCCTTGAGGACTCGACCCCTGCGGGCATGTGGACTCGCAAAAACTGTAGAGAACAGTTTCCGTCCATCCGCCACCCGCGGGCGATATCTCAAAAACGGTGCCATAGCCATAGGCGCCGCCAGATGGTGTTGTGCCGTAGAGATTACCTGCCGGATCCAAAACCAGGCCTGCACCGGGAGCTGCTCCATT
Organism: uncultured Acidobacteriaceae bacterium; assembly: GCA_964407505.1. Classification (GTDB taxonomy): domain Bacteria; phylum Acidobacteriota; class Terriglobia; order Terriglobales; family Acidobacteriaceae; genus Sulfotelmatobacter. The sequence continues at coordinate 4,085 of CAYOVU010000157.1, forward strand.
GGTCCAGTCAAAGGCGGTGATCGTGTTGAGTGTTGCCGCGGAGCTTGTTATCGTAGCCGCAAATACCATGACAAACATGAACGCCACAATCCTAAGCTTGGAGAATTCTTGGTAGGTCATACTGTGCCTCCCATCCGGAACCTTGTTGGGAACTGGTTCCAGAAAAGTCAGCACATCAGACGCACGGGAACGCTGTTTGGTTTGCGCAGCCGCTCTAGACTTGCTATTCGGCGAGAATTAATGCCGGAAGTGGCGGATTCCCGTGAAGAGCATGGCCAGCCCGAGGCAGTCGGCGGCGGCAATCACTTCGGCATCGCGCTGCGAACCGCCGGGCTGAATGATCGCAGTCGCCCCTGCTTTGGCGATTTCTTCGACGCCGTCAGGAAAGGGAAAGAACGCGTCCGAGGCGGCGACCGTTCCTTTGAGCGGCAGTTGCGCTTTCATGGCGCCGATTTTTGCCGAGTCGACGCGGCTCATCTGTCCCGCGCCAACGCCAACGGTCTGTCCATCGCGGGCGTAGACGATGGCGTTGGATTTCACGTGCTTGCAGACTTTCCACGCGAATAACATCGCGCGGATTTCTGCCGGAGTTGGGGCCCGTTGGGTTACTACTTTGAGGTCGATGTCCTGCAACGGGCGTACGTCGTTATCTTGCAGGAGGATTCCTCCAGAAATGTTTTTGAGAGTCCATTTCTGCGGCGCGGCTTTTACTTCGACAAGACGAAGATTTTTCTTGGTAGCGAAGCGGGCTTTGGCCGCTTCGTCGAAGGCGGGGGCAGCAATTACTTCGAGGAAGAGTTTGTGCATTTCTTCGGCGGCCTCGCCGTCAATCGGACGGTTCACGCCAATCACGCCGCCGAAGGCTGAAATGGGATCACACTCCAGAGCGCGCTGGTAAGCCTCGGCGAGAGTCTTGCCGGTAGCTGTTCCAGCGGGATTGGTGTGCTTGATAATCGCGCACACGGGCTCGTCAAACTCTTGTGCAAGATCCCAGGCCGCTTGCAGATCGACGATGTTATTGTACGAAAGCTCCTTGCCCTGAATCTGACGCGCATTCGCAACACCAGCGCCAGAGCCGTCGGAATACATCGCGGCCTTCTGGTGCGGGTTCTCGCCGTAGCGCAGGTCGAGAGCTTTCTGAAATGACATGCGTAGTGTTTGCGGGAAAGATTCGTCTCCGGACGGGATGTGAAAATCAGCCGGGATTCCCTCCAGCGTGGAGGCGATGGCGGAATCATAGGCGGCGGTAGTGGCGAAGGCTTTCTGTGCCAGGCGCCATTTTGTCTCTAGCGAGAGTCCGCCGCCGGAACTGGTAAGTTCGTCGGCAATCGCCTGATAGTCCGCCGGAGAAGTGACAACCGCAACATCATGAAAATTCTTGGCGGCCGAGCGGATCATGGACGGTCCACCGATGTCGATATTCTCGATCAGCTCTTCGAATGCTACGCCGGGCTTTGCAGCAGTCTTCTCGAAAGCATAGAGATTCACCACAACCATATCGATGGGCTGAATGCCGTGCTCGGCAACGGCTGCGGCGTGCGCGGCATTTTCGCGGCGATGCAGGATGCCTCCGTGCACCTTGGGATGCAGCGTCTTGACGCGACCATCGAGCATTTCAGGAAAGCCGGTGAGCTCGGAGATATCTTTGACTTGAATGCCTGCTTCGCGCAGAAGCTTGGCAGTGCCGCCAGTGGAGATGAGTTCGACGCCGAGTCCGGAAAGCTGACGTGCGAAGTCGACGAGGCCAGTCTTGTCGGTGACGCTGAGGATGGCGCGCTGGATGCGGGAAGTGCTGACGGACATGATCGGCCTCGGATACGGAAGATGG
>CAYOVU010000158.1:0-2945 GCA_964407505.1 uncultured Acidobacteriaceae bacterium
CGGTGCTCAAGAATGTCGCTCGCAGCGAGCAGTTGTTGATTGTGGTCGATGACCTTCACGACGCAGACCAGCCGTCGCTACAAATGCTCCGGCTTGTCGCACGGCAGACCACGTACGCGCGCATACTGATTGTTGGCACCTTTCGCGACGCGGAAGTCAGGCAGTCACCCGAGCTTGGCAAGCTGATCGGCGACCTGACTCGCGAAGGCCAGACGGTTTCAATCGCAGGGCTCAGTCAGGCCGAGGTCGGCGAGTTCATCGAACGTGGCTCGGCGAAAAAAGCGGATGACAAGCTGATTTCAGATTTGTATCACGCGACCGATGGCAATCCCCTGTTCGTTGACGGCGTCGTGCGGCTGCTGGCCGCGGAAGGAAAGCTTGAGCGAACAGGGGTCGACGGTAGCGCGTTCAAGATTCCTGAAGGAGTGCGGGAATCGATCCGGCGGCGGTTGGCCGCGCTTTCGGACGAAGCGAATTGGCTGTTGTCGATCGCGTCGGCGATCGGAAACGAGTTCGATACGCTATTGCTGGAGCGGGTCTCCACGCGCTCGGCCGAGCAGATCATCGAGCAGACAGATGAAGGATTGCGGATCGGAGTTCTCAAAACTGGAGGGCCTGGGTTCGCGCGCCAGCAGTTCGCCCACGCACTCATCCGTGATGTGCTCTACGATGACATGGCAGCGAATCGGCGCATCGAGCTGCATCGCGATATCGCGGCGGTGATCGAGCAAATTTATGAGGGCGACCTGAAGCCGCACTGGGCCGCGCTCGCGCGTCATCTGACAGAGGCGGGCATCGCGGCGAAGGCAATCGATTGTTGGATCAAGGCGGGCGAAGCAGCGTATTCGGTCTTTGGTTTCGAGGAAGCGGCCTCCTGTTGGCGCACCGCACTGGCGATGACAGAGAACCAAAGAACTGACCCACTCGTCCGTGCACGGCTTCTGGAGCGTCTTGGCGATTCGACAACAGTGGGCGATTTTGACCCGGCCAAATGCGTTGAGCACCTCGAAGCCGCACTCAGAATTTATCAAGATCTTGGCGATGTGGAACGCACGGCCCGCGTGCACACCCGTTTTGGACACTGGATGTCCAGCAATCTAGCTACAATGGATATTCCGGGAGCCTTGGTACATTACCGAAAGGCGGAAGCTGGCATGAAGAAGCTCCCAGAACGTGTGTCACTTGGCTCCCTGTACATTGGTTTCGGGGCTGCTGCCAGAGAGGCAATGCAAACCAAGGAGGGCTTGCGAACCTCGCGTCGTGCGATGCAAATCGCCGAGCGGCTTGGGGCCGAAGTGCTGTGGATTAATGCCACCTGCGTGCACAGTGACCTGCTACTCAATGCTGGGCGGATACAAGAGGCGTTCGCTTTGAACGACGAAGCCTACGCGAAGGCAGATACCCTCAATGATGCGGGGGCCGCCTTTGTTGCGGCCTCGTCAGGTTGTGGAAGTTACTCGCAGTTGTGGGACCCGTGCCAAGCCGAGAGCTATATTTCACGCGAACTCGGCAAGGCACGCCTCGCGCAAGCGCCCCAGCTTCAGGAACGGCTGCTTATCTGGCTGGATACAGCCCATCTGCAGAAAGGCGAATTAAAACGCAAGAACCGAATGGGAACTGCCAAGCAATGGGACGCTTTTGTTAAAGGAAAGGAGAAGATCTACTCAGGTGAATGGGAATCAGCTCGCTCCATGGAAGCGCACAGTCTTGCGTATTGCCGACGGATAGGGAGCCGCGATGGTACCGCGCGGAGCATGCTCTATGCTGCGAGGCTTTGCCGCCTCAACGGACAGCTTGAGGAAGGCGTGGCGCTGCTCCGCGAAATCCTTTCGACGTGTGGCGACGATTTGAACTCGCTCTGTGAGATGGAAGCGCGTCCGGAATTGGCTCTAATTCTGGTCGAAACGGGTCGCCTCGGAGATGCACAATTATGTCTCAAGAGCTGCCGCGAAATCATGGCGGCGGGTGAGGACTGGCGCGGGCTGGCGGGCGCCACCGTGCGAGCGGAGGCAGTCGCCGCATCTGCTCAAGGAAAATACGAAGATGCCGACCCGCAGTTCGAAAAAGCGGTAGAGATTTTTCGCAGATATCATATGCCATTCGAGGAAGCCGACGCGCTCTACTACTGGGGAGGGGCTCTGAGTACGGCGGGCGAGCACGTTCGGGCGAATGAAAAACTGGATGCGGCAATAGAGATCTATCGACGATGCGGTGCTGGTGAACGATGGGTTCAGCGGGTCGAAGCGGACAGACCATCTTCGCCATTGCAAGCAGATAGGGGAGAGCATCCAGCAGACGCGCAGAGCCAAGCGGTTTTCCAGATCGAGGGCGACTATTGGACGATCACCTATGATGGCAAGACCGCGCGGCTTAAGGATGCGAAAGGATTTCACTACATCGCGCACTTGCTCGGACATCCTGGTCAAGAGATTCGCGCGCTCGAGCTTGTGACCCGTATAGGGGGAGGCGGCGAGGAAGCTTCAGATAAGGCAGGTGCAGAAGACCTTGCTCGATCCGACAAGGTCGCCGGGGACTTGGGGCATGCGGGCGAAATGCTCGATGCTCAAGCGAAGGCCGCCTATCAGCGCCGATTGACCGAACTTGAAGACGAACTGGAAGAAGCCCACGAACTCGGTAACAAAGCGCGCGCAGAGAAAGCGGAAGACGAGATCGAAGCGCTTGGCCGAGAACTCAAGGGCGCGATCGGACTCGCTGGACGAGACCGGCGCGCAGCTTCGTCCACCGAGCGCGCCCGGATCGCCGTGACCAAGGCGATTCGTCTTTCGCTCAACAAGATCGCCGAGAATGACGCGTCGCTCGGTAAACTGCTTTCGACGACGATCAAGACCGGAACCGTCTGCGCGTATGTCCCCGATGACCGTTTCCCCATCGCCTGGCGACTGTGAGCCACTTGCCTTCATTTCACCGTCACATCGTTACTTAGC
>CAYOVU010000159.1:0-2644 GCA_964407505.1 uncultured Acidobacteriaceae bacterium
CATTGAAGTCTGCGGATCACGATCTTCCGTCGCGTGGAACCAGGAGCGTCCCGACGAACTCTGGGTTGGACAACGTAACACTCCGAATCAGATCTTCGTGAAAGATCCGTCACTTCTCAAGGCTGAAGCACGGAGTTATGCGGATCTTCCCGGCGGCCATAGCGAGGGCTACGACGACACGTTTAAGCAGGTCTTCCGTCGCTTCTACGCTTCGATCGAGGCGCCGGGCGCAGCGCCAGAATATCCAGAGTTTGTCGACGGGCTGCGTCAACTTAGCATTCTCACTTCTGTGCTGCAGAGCCATAGGACTCGAGGCTGGGTCGATGTTCCCCGGCTGAGTTTCGGCAAATGAAAATGGAAACTGAAAGGAACGCCGGGTGCTGATATTCGCAGCCATTCTCGCCATCTTTATTTACGGCATGATCGCCGCCATGCTGGGCACGATTTTACCCGACCTCTCGGATCGCTTCCATCTGTCACCAAGCCAGAATGGCACCATCGCCTTCGCGCAAGCGCTGGGGCTCATCCTCGCATCGCTTGCGGTTGGCCCGCTGCTGGATGACGAAGGCAAGAAAGTTGGACTGGTTCTCGGCCTTACTTTTATTTCGATTGTGCTTTTCGCCCTGCCGCGATCATCCGGCTTCAAGAGCATCGTGATTCTGCTTTTTCTGCTGGGCGTGGGCGGCGGCATCGTGGTGACCGGCGCAAATTCTCTGGTCAGCGACGTGAGCGAAAACCATCGCGCCATGGCGTTAAACCTGGTGAATCTTTTCTTTGGGCTGGGCGCGTTCGCAACGCCGTTCATTGCCGCTAATCTTTTCGGACGGAACTGGGTGCGTCTCTGTTACACCATCGCCACGCTGACGGTGGTGACGCTGGCGTTTCATGCCGCGACTCCAATGCCCGGACCCACCGGCAGCGGGCGGTTTGTGCTCACGGACGTGGCTCCCGCGCTGGGGCGACCGCTGCTGTTTATGGTTGGCCTGTTTCTGTTTCTCTACGTTGGCTGCGAAGTGGGCATTTGGAACTGGCTGGTGCGCCACCTCATCGCGCTGGGCATTCCAGAGAAAAAGGCGCTCAACATTTTGTCCGTGGGATTTGCGCTTGGCATGCTGATTGGCCGCGCCGGCATCCTGCCCATTCTCAGCCACGTTCCCGCCATCACCGTGACCATGACTGGATCGGTCGCCATGGCAATTACCACGTTCCTGATGCTGCGGACAACGCGGCCAGCGGTTGCCTTGGTGCTTGTGTTTTTGGCCGGAATTTCCATGGCGCCGGTTTTTCCGACAACGCTGGCCATTGTCGGCGATGCCTTTCCACGCATGACCGGAACTGCCATCGGCTTCGTGATTACATGCGGATGGACCGGCCTCGCCGTCAGCTCGCGCATTATCGGTTTCATCGCCGGCGGCGATCCGCGGCGGCTGAAGAAGGCGCTGATGGTGATCCCGGGCTCGGCCGTGCTGATGTTCGCTCTGGATCTGGCGATCCGGAGCGCTCTGCGCTAGAGAGAGTAGCGCCCGCATTTTGCGGCCCTGTAGATAAGCTGCGAGCGACGGAGTTACAACGCGCGCACGTATTCGGCGTCGATCTTCAGCGCTTCCATCTCCGGCATATCAAATTCTTCCTGCTCGACGAAAGCGTGCTCGATATTCGCTTTTTTCGCCGCCTCGAAAATGGGATGATAATCAATCGTGCCGCGACCCATCTCGGTTGAAGGTGGATGCGATTCCGCCGTGGATGCTGGCGTGAGCTTGAAATCTTTCACGTGCAGCATCACGATGCGCTTGGGATAACGAGTCAGCAACGCTGCGGGATTCTGTCCAGCAACGACCGCCCAACCGCAGTCCAGCTCCATGCTTACCTTCGTGGGATCGGTCACGCGCATGAGTTCGTCATAAAACAGGACACCGTTTTCTGAACGGAACTCCGGCGTGTGGTTGTGATAAGCGAACCACATGCCCGCGGCGCTCACGCGCTCGCCGATATGGTTGAACTGATCCGCATTCCAGCGCCAATCGTCGAGCGTCATCGAATCACGGGCAGCACGAGAGCTGGGATCCTTCACCCGCGATGCATCCTTCAGCATCGGCGCAGCGCAAACGATGTACTTGAGTCCTAAATCCTTGCCGTATTGAATGACTTCATCGACCTTCGGCAACAAATCTTTCAGCGGATAATGGGCGCTCACACAGTTCAGGCCTGCCTGCGCCATCGCCTGCTTTACTTTGCTGGCGCTGTGGTTGAAGAAGCCCGCGGCTTCAACTTCGCGATAGCCCAGCGTGGCAAGCTGCCGCAGCGTTCCTTCATAATCTTTGGGAAGAACGTCGCGCACCGAGTACAACTGCAACCCCAACGGCAGTCCGAGAGGATTGGCCATCAGCCGGGGAGCGCTGCTCCACACGGCCGCGCAAGCGGCGGAGGCTGAAGCAGTTTTCAGAAAAGTTCTTCGCGAAATGCTATGCATATCGGCCCTCGATCCTCAAGTAGTTCAATTCTGAATCGTCGCTGTTGAATCAACGTGGATGCAAATCGTCAGCGAACATCTATCCCCGGATTGTCTTCGCGCCCTCATCCCAGGTTGCGATCGTGTTCTTAAAATAAGCGTGATTGGCCAGGTGGCAGCCGATCGCCGCATGGT
>CAYOVU010000160.1:0-4744 GCA_964407505.1 uncultured Acidobacteriaceae bacterium
CGCGCCAATTTCCGCGTCTGCGCAAGTTCCACCGCCGGCCAAAAGTGTCCATGCCGTCTTCGCGGAGTTGAGGATATAAACATTGTTGGAGCCTGTAGTTTGCGCCAGGACGTTCGCGGCGCTGCCCACTGAGATGTGCTCTATGGCAAGACCCCCGGCTTTTTGCAAGGCTGATGCAGCTTCGGCCCAGCCCGCCGCGTGCGTGTAAGTGAAAACGGCCCCGGCGCTGTTCAAACCGTAGATAGTGCCGTCAACGCCAGCCTTGGTTTCCACGGTGACCCCGCCGATTGAAGTAAGGCAATTCCCAGTGGCGCACCATGTGGTGTTGTCGGCTAGGGTAACGGTTGCGTTCCAGCCGTATTGCCCAAAGAGTGGAAGGGATAGCAAGAGCGTCACAACCAGCAGACGTGCGGCGTTGCGCATCGGGGTTTCCTCTTTATTTAATTTCTGTTGCCCCTGGGGAATGTTGCTCGGTGGGTTCGGCCTAGCGGGGAGAGTGTCGCGAATTCTGGCAATTCCTGAAACAATCCGGATTCTGTTACGAACGCCGAACGCTGGGTATGCTGCAGTAGGTCTATGTGTATGAGTTAATAATGGCGCAGTTGGATTCTTCTAGGAACCGGCTTTTCTTCGCTACTTGCGATTCTTTGTTACGAAACCCGAACACATGTTATCGAACGCATAAAACCGTGTTTTGGGTGTGGAAGCGATTAGGCGGGAATCCAGGTTTTCCTAGCTGAAGCGCTAGACTATTTTCGCGTGCCCTTCCGGAGGGTAAGTTTTTATTGAGCCGATTCCTAGCTGGCTTGCATGATCGACGAGGCGGCCAATAATCCCGCCGCCAATTCCAGGTCGTGGAGGTCTTCGCGGCTAAAGTCTCTGGTGAAGCGGGGGTCGAGGCCTTTGCGGGAGACCTGGACTACTCCCAGCACCGAGGATTCGTGATCGAGAATTGGCACCGACATTAGTTTCTGGATGGGCGGTGGCGGCTGCGGAGGATCGTCTTCGACAACGATCGGTTTGATCGTCTCAAAGATGCTGGCATGCTTGACCCGGGCGAAGTTATTGAAGATTTCCGCTTTCTTGCTCAGTGCGGTGTGAGCCGCGACTGCCTTGCTGGAGATTGGTATCGCACCGGTGGTCCGCAGATGCTCGGGGAAAATAAATTTGAGCAATCCGCCTTCGAGCCGTAACAAGGCGACTTCGGCATTTTGTACGCCGAATACTTTCGCCAACACCATGCTAACGTCGAGCGGCGTCACCCCGTGGCCCAGCACCGCGCCTAGTGGCATAAGATTCTCGGGAAGAATGATTTCGTCAGTGGCTGCGTCTTCAGGTTTATGCGTCATAGAGCGCTCACAATTTCAATTCAGGAACCGGGTTCAAGTCTCGCACTTTAAACGCCAGTTGGCCGCTGTATTCCCATCCTACAACCCCTTTCATTTCAGCAAAGTAGCTTCGGATCATGTACCTCTGGGAACAAGCTCTCAGCCAGAAATCCGCAAGCCATCTGACATTTTTTGTCAGTCGAAATCCGCCGGGTAAGCCGTGATTTCCCGGAGACTTCTGGCCCGAACGCGAATTCCATCTGGATGGCTTCCCTTCTGACCCCAAGAATCATTACACTGCCTCTCTATGACTGTTCCCGCACAACCCAACGTTAAGCTGATTAACTCTCCCGACTACCGCGAAGCCTACGCCAACAGCGTGCAGATGCGGGTGAACGTCTGGGACTTCTTTTTGGCCTTTGGCACATTGCAACAGCAGAGCGAAAGCCAGGTGGAGATCCGCAACTTTCAGGGAATATACCTCAGCCCGCAACAAGCCAAAGCCCTGCTCGGACTTCTACAGCAGAACGTCTCCGGGTATGAGAGCGCCTTCGGGGAGATCAAACTCGACCCGCGCATGACGCCGTCAGGCCCGGTGCACTAACGAGAAGCCACTTTGCGGCGCTGACGAGGTCGGACACAGCTAGGCCAGGAGGAAGATTCTGAAAGACTACCGGTCTCAGGGAGGTAGGCCGGTTCATTGGTCCGGCGCATATCCGGCATTGGTATTCTCGGTTATCTTTCTTTTTACCTTCCTGCTCCATATTCCTTTGTTGCGCTTGCCTTACTTCTGGGACGAAGCTGGCTATTATGTTCCCGCGGCACGCGACCTCTTGCTCACGGGAAGTTTGATTTCTCATTCCACCGTTTCGAATGCGCACCCGCCGCTCGTGCTCGCCTGGATTGCTCTGTGGTGGAAGGTTGTGGGCTATGCGCCGTTGATCACGCGGACTGCAATGCTGGTCGCTGCAGCCTTCGCGCTTTTGGGTGTGTTTCGTCTGGCCGAGCGCGTCGCCAATACAGAGGTCGCGATCGCATCCACTCTATGCACTGCGCTGTATCCAGTTTTTTTCACGCAGAGTTCGTTGGCCCAGGTTGATTTGGCCGCTGCAGGTTTTATCTTCTGGGGGCTGTCGTCATACCTCAAAAGTGAAGAGTCGGCAGCCCTATTCTGGTTCGCCCTCGCTGCTTTGGCGAAAGAGACTGCGATTCTTGCTCCGCTTGCGCTTGCAGGATGGGAGGCCGCTGGTCTGCTTGTGCGCAGGAGTTCGCTGCGAGAGCTGTGGCTCTTTACTGGTGAGCACAATGATAATGAGCCGCAGCCTCGTTTTCGTTCGGCCCGGCGCATCGCTTCTCTCCTGCTTCCGGCGTTGCCGATTGCTCTCTGGTACGCCTATCATTACGCGCACACGGGATACATCTTTGGCAATCCGGAGTTCTTCCGTTACAACGTAGCCGCGACTCTCAGTCCCACGCGTTTTTTTCTTGCGCTGGCCATGCGGATTTGGCAAGTGAGCGGCTATCTCCATTTGTGGGTGTTGACATTGGCAATGACCTTGGCGATGTGGATGCTACCGCCGCAGCGGGATTCGGGCGTCGCGCGCCCTCGCATCAGCTTTCCGATACAAATAGTCTTCTATGTCATTCTGCTGACTTTTCTTGCTGCGATGGCACTGATCGGCGGCGCGGTATTGGCTCGGTATATGCTGCCGGTCGTTCCTCTAGTGATTATTCTCTCGGTCTCGACGTTATGGCGGAGAGCAAATTTCTGGTGGGCGGCTGTAGCGTTCGTTGCGCTGACCTTCGTAGCAGCGTGGTTCTGGAATCCTCCATACGGGTTTTCGCCTGAGGACAATCTCGCCTACCGCGATTACGTCACGATGCATGAAGACGGCGAGCGTTTTCTGGAGGCGCGTTATCCCATGGCGCGGGTGCTTACGGCATGGCCAGCGTCGGACGAATTGAGCCGTCCCTGGCTCGGCTATATAACACGCCCGATGCGCGTAGTGCGCGTCGAGGATTTTTCCATCGATGAAATCTTCTCCGCGGTGGATTTTCGTTCGGGCCAGCAAGATTCGAATTATGAAGTCGCGCTGATTTTCTCGACGAAATACGAACCCGGCCTCGCCCGCTGGGATCGCTGGAAAACCTGGACGAAACTGAAGACTCGCTTTTTCGGCTTTCACCGCGATCTGCCTGCCGCTGCTGTGGCACAGATTCTCGGTGGCCATATCGTGTTTTCAGAACAGCGCAGGGGACAGTGGGTGGCTGTGATTGAAATGGAGAAAGGTGAAGTGCAAGCGGCGGAACTGAGAATGCAGGACTAAGAACCTAAGAATGCAAGCGTTAAATTAAACAGCCTGCAATCCGATTTTTGCATTTCACTTCTGCATCAGATGGCACGAGTGGGTTTTGATTACCAGCCAAACTTCGCGGCCAGAGATAAGTTGGAGTGCGTCGCGAGCCGCCAAAGTCAGGTGAACATTCATTACGACGCCGCAGTAGACGCTGGCTGAAACGATCACGTCGCGCTGCTCAATCGAGACTATGCAGCCGGCGATCACATTCCGGGCGCTTAATCCTTCCGGCTTCGCGATCGCCAGCAAAATATCGCCCGCGCGAATTCCAACGCGCAGGCGCGAGCCCACCTGCGCGCGAATTAGGGGCGTTTCCAGCAGAACACTGCCTGACGTGTCATCGCTCGAAAGGCGGCACATCATGGTGCCCCGATTTTCATGCACTGATTCCACCGTAGCATGGAAGATGTTTTCAAAACCAGCCAACTGCGCCACGGTTTCCTGGAGCGGAGCACTGAGTACCTCGTGAGGCGAGCCCTGCGCGATGGTGCGGCCCTCGTCCATCACAAGCACGCGTTCGCCTAAGGCCAGGACTTCTTCGCGACTGTGCGTGACATAAAGAATGGGGACGCGATGCTCTTGATTCCAGCGCCGAAGATCGTCGATGATTCTTGACTTGGTCGCGACATCCAGTGCGGCGAGAGGTTCGTCGAGCAGCAGTACGCAAGGGTCGGTCACCAGAGCTCGCGCTAATGCCACGCGCTGACGTTCTCCTCCTGAGATTTTCCTCGGACGCTGCTGGCTCAGATGTTCGATTCGAAACTCCCGCATCATGAATGCGGCCTTCTTTTCACGATCCGGGCGCGGCCGGTGCGCGAGGCCGTATTCGACATTCTGTTTGACCGTCAAGTGCGGAAACAAGGCGAGATCCTGCAAAACGTATCCCACACCTCGTTCTGCGATTGGCAAATCCACGGACACGTTCACGTCAAAAAAGACGCGTTCCCCTACAGTGACCTTCCCAGCATCTGGAGTAGCCAGCCCGGCCACGCAATCGAGCAAAGTAGTTTTTCCCGATCCCGAAGAACCAAAAAGAATGGTGAATCCGGACGCAGCACT
>CAYOVU010000161.1:0-22119 GCA_964407505.1 uncultured Acidobacteriaceae bacterium
CCGAAGGCATCCGTCTTAATGATCGCGTGAATATGGCCGTCGCCATCGCTGTGAACGACGGCGTAGTCGCAGCCGTCATCCCCAACGCGCACACGGCGACTCTGCCGGAAATTGCACGGCAACGTCGGGATGTGGCTGAACGAGCGCGGGCAGGCAAGCTGCGTCCCGCCGATATTGCCGATGCCACGTTCACCATCAGCAACCTCGGCATGTATCACGTGGATCAGTTCAGCGCGATCATCACGCCGCCGCAAGCAGCAATCCTCGCCGTGGGCAGCATTGCCGATCGCGTCGTTGCCGTGGAAGGCAAACCCGCAGTGCGTCCGATGATAACGCTGACTCTCTCTTCCGACCATCGCGTCGCCGATGGCGCCCGCGCGGCGACGTTCCTAGAGGAACTTGCGCAGGCGCTGCGTGATCCAGGATCGATTCTGAGTTAGTTTTGAGTTAGGCTCTCAAGTATCGCCACGGTCACCGCACTAAATCCCATGAAAGCCGCAATACTCGCAACGCCGAAAGTTCCGCTTCAAATTCTAGACGCGCCCAAGCCTCAACCTGCGCCGAATGCAGTTCTGTTACGCGTGCGCGCCTGCGGTGTCTGCCGCACCGATCTTCATATCGTCGATGGCGAACTCCCGGCGAAAAAGACGCCGTTGATCCCCGGGCATCAGATCGTTGGGATCATTGAAGATGGGGCAACGCCTGAATTACCGCTCGGTACGCGCGTTGGCGTGTCGTGGATGGGTGGCATCGATGGTAGCTGTCCGTATTGCCGGCGCGGCCTCGAGAACCTTTGCGACTCACCGGTCTTTACTGGATACACCGTCGACGGCGGATACGCCGAGTATGCCGTGGCTCGCAGCGACTTTGTTTATCCGTTGCCTCCGGAACTCGACGATCTGCATGCCGCGCCGTTGCTGTGCGCGGGCATAATTGGTTTCCGCAGCTTGCGCGTGGCTGGAGTAGAGCCCGGCGACCGCGTCGGACTCTTCGGTTTTGGCGCATCTGCGCATCTTGCAATTGCGGTGCTGCGATCATGGAAGTGCGAAGTCTATGTCTCGACCCGAGGAGCTTCGCATCGCCAGTTGGCAGAATCACTGGGAGCAACATGGGCGGGGAGTGAAACCGATAAGCCGCCGGTCGAACTCGATCGTGCGGTGACTTTTGCGCCCAGCGGAGACGTGGTAATTGCAGCGCTTTCGAGCTTGCGCAAAGGAGGCATCGTTGCCATCAACGCCATTCATCTTGACCGAATTCCGGAATTCGATTACGACCGTCTGCTCTGGGGAGAGCGGCAAATCCGCAGCGTGGCCAACATGACTCGCGCCGACGCCCGTGACTTTCTCCAAATCGCCGCCGACATACGCCTGCAGCCCAAGGTCACGATGTTTTCTCTCGACCAGTCTAAGGAAGCGCTCACCGCCTTAAAGAATGACAGTATCGATGGTGCGGCGGTCATCGTACCCTGAGTCCTGCTAGTCGAACGAGACATGATTTCACAACGGTCCGCAAGGTCTAAAGTCATGTTGAATGGATTGACGAGTATGGCACCGTCGCTGCTACGTAACGCTCTTTGACTCTTCCACGAAAAGATTTCAAAAACCCAGTTCCATCAGAGATGGCACGAGTGTGGCTCGTGCGCCACCCACGTGCCATTTACCTACTTCTACTGCTGGATCTAGGCTGTCGTTGAGCGGCACATGAACGAGAGAGGGCTGTTCAGAGTGCTCCTCAACTGAGCGCTTCAAACTTGCGTCCCACGACTGAATTTAAGTCTGGGACGCTTTTTTATGTGGGAACCTTATTGCGGATTGGAAGAGAGTGATCGATCGGGCGCATTCCTCCCCGCAAAGTTTACTCGTATTCGGGGGTAAAACGGGTCAAGTTATTCCGGCTGCCGCGCTAACGCACAGCCAAGTCTGTTACCCGTGCTGGAGCCGATCTGGAAGAGATTGGTTCCTTCCCTTGACGTTCGTTCTTGGCCTCGCTCTTCGAGAATAGTTTTGCGGTAACCAGCATCGCTGCGAATGTCAAGCTCAAGAGCGCGAATTGTCGCCATCCGCTCAGCATCGACGCATTGCCCATGAGGGTGAGACCGGCGAAGCAAAACAAAAGATGGACGCAAAACACTTGCAGCGAAGCCTGACCCAACAGAACCAGAGGCCTTATCGCTGCTCGCTTCGTCACCGCTTGCGAAACAATTAACAAAGCCGCCAGTGCTGCGAAGTCGAGCGCCCGCACCGGCCCAAGGTGCCACTTGTCAAATAGGAACTCAAAAGCGCCCAGTTCTAAACCGTGCGCGATCCTACGCCGAAGTATGAAACAAAAACCGGCGATCAGTACTGCAGGAACAGTCGCCAGCCTCGCCCATATTTCAATCGGCAGGCTGTCCTTGGCCCAACGTACGCCGAGCCACAAGCCCACAAACCAGAGAAATTGCCAGGCCCACAGATCGAACGACCCCATCTCGTTCAGTGGAATCCGCGTGGGAATATATCTCATCATGAACGTATGTTCGGCGCTGCGGAAGCCGAATTGTGCGAGTCCCCAGAAAACAAAGGATGTCCACAAAATCGGTTTCCATCCGATGCTGCGCGCCAGGGGAATTGCCACCGATGTGAACAACAAAAAAATAATGTACATCGGCAGGATATCGAGCAAGGGGGGCCGGTATATGAGCAGAGCGGCTTCCGTGACAGCTTGTTTAGCGCCAGCCATGAAGTAGAAATCCAGAAGATTGTGCAGACCTGGCCGATTGCCACGGGAGGCAATGGGAACCGCTACCAGAAACGCAAAGGCCAGCAGGAGAACATGGTAACCGTACAAGCGCAGCGTTCGCCCCCACAACTTTCGCGTCATCGCGCCGTAGCCGTCGTGCTCCGCGATGCGAAAATAAATCCGTCCGGTAAAGAGCGCCGAAAGGAAAATGAAACCCTCCGCTGCTCCCACGAAACCGAAAGGCTGGTTTACCCACGCACTCGCGGCGGTTGGCAGATGAGTCAGCGCGATCCAGACGAGCATCAAGCCCCGCATCGCATCAAGTTCCAGCCGGCGTCCCGTTGCCACGTTACTTAGACGCCATCTGATCGTCAACCGTCACTCAGATTCGACGTTCGACGACGAAAACTACGTAACTTTACACTGAAAGTTCCATGCTAGAGTTTAACGGCGGAGGAATATTTGGCTGGCTGGTGGAAAGTGCTGTTCGCATTTCCGTTTCTTTGCCAGGTCATCGCAGTTCCGGCACACGCCAGGAAGAAACACGACACAGGATTCCTCGACCGCACGATTACCCTCCAAGGCGTTACTTACAAATACCAAGTGTTCGTTCCCGAGGACTGGAACCCGCACCAAAAATGGCCAGTAATACTTTTTCTTCATGGCGCCGGTGAGCGGGGTAACGACGGCTTGCTGCAAACTGACGTGGGTATCGCGACGGCGATTCGTACCAACCGTAGCGAGATTCCGGCAATCGTAGTCATGCCGCAATGTCCGAAAAAACTTTGGTGGATGCTGCCGCCTGCAGACGACCTGGCCATGATTTCATTAGAAGAAGCGACCAGAGAATTCCATGGGGACGCTCAGCGCACCTATCTCACCGGGATGTCCATGGGAGGCTTCGGCGCGTGGCATCTGGCTGAAAAATATCCCGGTAGATTCGCAGCGCTGGTCGTGATTTGCGGGGGCATTCGCCCGCCCGCACACGCACGGGTTGCCTCTCCCGATCTCGCAAAAGTAACCCCGCCAGACGTACCCGAAAGCTACTCGGCCGCCGCGGCCCGAGTCGGCAAGACGCCCGTCTGGATCTTTCACGGTGCTGCCGACGCAATTGTTCCGGTCACCGAATCGCAACGGATGAACGAAGCGATGAAGAAAATCGGCGCCGAAGTCCACTACACAGAATATCCTGGCATCGGCCATGCGAGCTGGGACAAAGCCTACGACGAACCAAAACTATTTCCCTGGCTCTTCTCCAAGTCTCTCGTCGTACAGCCAAAATAAGTCTCATAGGCTTCGCGAAGCGTGGCCAGGCAACGCTGGCGCTTCCAAAATTAGTGGTACGGAAGAAGGGAATTGATAGCACCGTTCGAAGATTTGGCCTGACTCCGCCGTGACTCCATCTCTTGCCAGAGCGAGAAAACCGCGCTAGGTTATAGGCATATGAGCGATTTGCGAAAGCAGATAAACAGCCTCTCTCCTGCGGAGAAGACGGAACTGCTGGATATAGTCTGGGAAAGCCTAAAAGCGGACGCGGTATCACTGACGGACGCACAACGGGCGGAGCTTGATTACCGCATCGCCCGGCATGAGCAAAACCCTTCCGATGTCATCCTTCTGGGAACGAGTCAGGGCGGGCCTATTTAAGAAACCGTGACGCTGCGCCAGAGAGAAATCAATTGAAAACAGGCAGGTATTTGGTCGGGGCGCGCGGATTTGAACCGCGGACCCCCTGCGCCCAAGGCAGGTGCGCTACCAGGCTGCGCTACGCCCCGACTTTACTGGTAGATCTGATTCTAAAGCACCCTCTCGCTTTATTGCCACTCCAGTGGCTCGCGTGTTGGCTCGACGGTAACAAGACCCGTGCACTTGTTCGTTGGGACGAACATCCTTCAAAAGCTTCCGCTATCTAGGGACTTCGCATCGCTTTTACGGACATCTCATCTAACTTTCCATGGGTAATGGTTTAGCGGTCTC
Source organism: uncultured Acidobacteriaceae bacterium (assembly GCA_964407505.1). Taxonomy (GTDB): domain Bacteria; phylum Acidobacteriota; class Terriglobia; order Terriglobales; family Acidobacteriaceae; genus Sulfotelmatobacter. The sequence continues at coordinate 4,696 of CAYOVU010000161.1, forward strand.
GGTATTGGATCTGGTAAGCATGCGACCCGGGGAACCCGCGGGCAGCGCGATTGCCCGGTCGGTTGATCTAGCGCAGCATGTGGAGCACTGGGGATACAAGCGTTACTGGCTGGCGGAACACCATTCCATCCCTGGATTGGCTTGCTCAGCCACGCCGGTGCTGATTGGGCACGTCGCTGCAGCGACCAAGACGATTCGGGTGGGCAGTGGTGGTGTCATGTTACCGAATCATGCGCCGCTCGTGGTGGCGGAACAATTTGGCACGCTGGCTGCAATTTACCCGGGGCGAATAGATTTAGGGTTGGGACGCGCTCCCGGCGGCGACTTTCAAACCATGCGCGCGCTCCGAAGGGACCTGGGACAGAACGGAGATGATTTTCCTGCGCTGCTTGATGAACTGCGCGTCTATCTGGGGCCGGAAAAGCCCGGGCAAGCCGTGAAAGCAATTCCAGGTCAAGGCAGCAATGTGCCGATCACATTGCTCGGTTCGAGTGGCTTCAGCGCGCAGTTGGCAGGCAGATTAGGATTGCCGTTTGCATTCGCCGCTCATTTTGCTCCGGAGTATTTGTACGCCGCAGCACAGCTCTACCGCGAGAGCTTTCGCGCAAGCGAAGTACTGCGCAACCCGTACCTGATGGTGGGCGTGCAGGTGGTTGCGGCCGAGACGGATGTGGAAGCACGACGGTTGTTCACCACTCCGCTGCAGCGCTTTCTGCGATTAATTCGAAACCAGCCAGTTGAATTGTTACCGCCAGTGGATTCGATGGAGTTGCTATGGAACGGCTGGGAGCGCGCAGCCGTGGAGTCGAGACTGAGCGCGGCGATTGTTGGATCGGAGGCAACGGTAAAGGCAGGACTGCAGAAATTAGTCGACAATACAGGAGCCGACGAGGTGATCGTTGTGACGGATGCCTATCACCACGAAGACCGGCTGTGGTCGTACGAGCGGGTGGCCGGCGTTGCCGCATCGATCGTTACGGAAAAGAATGACACCGCGAAGAATGGAGCTGGAAATGAGACGATGAAAGAGAAGCCGACCGCGGCCGTCGGACTGTGATCTGCGAGACCTGATCTGCGAGACGAAGATAAAATCCACAAAAAACAAGGAAAAAGTAGAGGAAGTTTAAGAATGGCAATTGACGGGAACGGCGCAACAAAAATAACTGCCGTTATCCTCGACTACGGTGAAGTGCTCTGTCATCGTCCGCCGAACGAGGAATTCCATCGTCTGGCGAAAGTATTCGGTGCCGATGGAAAATCATTTCAAAAATTGTGGGACAAAAATCGTGGTGCCTTCGACCGCGGAGATCTGACAGCGCAAGCTTATTGGGCGGCACTGGCTGAAGACGCGGGCGCTGATATCGGTCCTGAACAGATCGATCACGTCTGCAAGTGGGATGTGAGCATGTGGGGATCGGCGAATGTTCAGATGGTGGCGTGGCTCAGGCGGCTACGCGAAGCTGGAATAAAGACCGCCCTTCTTTCGAACATGCATCACTCCATGATTGCTTACTTGAGAGAGAATTTCGATTGGATGGATCAGTTTGATTTTATAACTTTCTCCGCGGAGGTTCGCCTGATCAAGCCGGATGCCGCCATCTATGAACACACGCTGCGCGGGCTTGGAGTCAGACCACGCGAGACGTTGTTTGTCGATGACCGGGAAATCAACATCCAGGCAGCGCGCGAGATCGGTATGAAGGCTGTAAAATTTCGATCAACTGAACAGCTTCGGAAGGATTTGGAGAAAATTGGTTTCCCGATTCTCCCCGTTCTAGAGTGAGGCTTGCGTCAGATTCCGCCGCCAGGCTCCTAGGGCGAAACCAGGTTGCCGCCGAGCGGGACAGGAGCAAGATCAATCCAGCAATTCAGCGCGTCTTCGCGCACAAAGGTGAGCCGGTCGAGCCGCAAGCGGCGTGAGCCGGAATATTGCTGCCAGCGCGCGCGGGCAATCTCCAGTGCCTGCTCTGCCGCTTGTTCACTCGCCATTTTCCCAATCGTGACATGAGGAATGTAAGGCCAGTCTTCTCTGCCAGCCAGCGCTTCAGTGTTTAACCGATCGTGCAATTCTTCGAGTTGAGTCGCCCCATGATCTACGCCGATGTAAACGGTAGGTGTGGTGGGGGCAAACGATTCCATCTCGCCGAGAATTACCTCGAATGGGTCGACCCGTCCGCAAATTGCGGCCAGCGCCTGAAGGGCGGCGCTTTCGGTTCCACGTAGTGTGCGCGGCGGCAACAGCGTAAGGTGAGCCGCAAGATAAGGCAGGTCGGGATGCAGCTCCCGCCGGAGATTCTCTACGAACTCTCCCACTGGACTTTTTACGTAAGCAACCAACGCATACCGCAAGCTCTGCATATCCCTGAGAAATTATAATCTTCTTCCGCCGCCGATAATCGGCTGTGGGTTGATAAAGTGGGAGCGTGTTCGAATGGGCACCTGCGGGTAACCAACTTAGCGCTGTACTCTTCCCGATCCTTCACCCTTTAGCAGATCTCCCACTTCATCCACGCTGCAGCGGTGAAAGTCTCCAGAAACGGAATGTTTCAAACAACTTGCGGCCACGGCAAATTCCAATGCATCTTGATGAGCCGGCAATTTCTGCAAACCGTAAATGAGACCGGCGGCGAAGCTGTCTCCGGTGCCAACGCGATCGACGATGTGAGTGATGTCATAGGCGCGGCTCACGATGAATTTTTCTCGGTCGTTCAAGCACGCCGACCAGCCATTATGCGATGCGCTTCTCGACTCCCGTAGCGTAATCGCAATCATCTTCAGGTTTGGAAATTTGGAAAGCACCTTGCTGGTCAGCTTCTTGTACTGGTTGCGATCCAGTTTGCCGGATTGAACATCTACATCTGCGGTGATGCCTAATGCCATTTGCACATCTTCTTCGTTAGCGATGGCAATATCGACGTATTTCATCATCTCGCTCATCACGGTCGCGGCGGGCTTTCCCCACTTCCAAAGATTCTTGCGATAGTTCAGGTCGCAGGAAACCGTAATCCCATTTTCTCGCGCCTTCCGGACTGACTCAAGCGCGAGATCAGCTGCTGTGCTGCTGATCGCTGGAGTGATTCCTGTAATGTGAAACCAGCCCGCTTCTTCAAAGGCGGCGTCCCAATTAATATCGCCGGGCTTGGCTTGTGCGATCGCGCTGTACTCGCGATCGTAAATGACTTTTGAAGGGCGCTGGTTGGCTCCGGCTTCTACAAAATAAATTCCCAAGCGTCCTTTGCGGCGGACAATCTTTGAAGTATCAACGCCGAAGCGTCGTAACTCTCCGATAACTGAATCTGCCAGCGCATTCTTGTCGGGAAGAATCGTGACAAAATTCGCCGGCAGGCCAAACCCGGCCAGCGCGACCGCGACATTGGCTTCGCCCCCGCCGAAAGTCGCCGAAAAGCGCGGACTTTGAAGAAAGCGCTCAAAGCCCGGCGGCGCCAGCCGCAACATAATTTCGCCAAACGTTACAGTAGTCTTTGCCATCCCGATCAGAGCCATTTCCACCAAGGCGCTTGAGAAGTTTACACTGGTCCGGGTCTGGGCTGCGGCCCGATACTCTCGTGAAACTATGCCAATCGCAAAAATAAAAGTCCTGGAAAAGATTGTCGCCTCCGGCCTGGTCGCCGTGATCCGCGCGGAAAGTGCCGAACAGGCCGAACGTATTGCGGAAGCATGCAGTCTCGGTGAGGTTGCCGCCCTCGAGATTACGTTCACTGTGCCGGGAGCGAGCGGCGTGATCGAGCATCTGGCGAAGAAGCTTTCCGGAAAAATCCTGCTGGGCGCGGGCACGGTTCTCGATCCGGAGACCGCGCGCATTGCGATTCTCGCCGGGGCGCAATTTGTGGTCAGCCCCTGTCTCAACTTTCAAACGGCGCGGCTATGCAATCGCTACCAGATTCCTTATATGCCTGGCGCTGGCACGATCGGAGAAGTGGTCGAGGCCATGGAGTGCGGTGCCGACATTGTGAAAGTGTTCCCCGGTGAAATTCTTGGGCCGGCATTCGTTAAAGCCGTCAAAGGACCACTTCCGCAGGCATCGTTGATGCCAACCGGTGGCGTCACACTCGAAAATGTCGCCGACTGGATCTGCGCCGGTTCGGTCGCAGTCGGGGTTGGCGGCAATCTGACGGCCGGAGCCAAGACCAGCGATTTCGCGTCCATTACGCGCCTAGCACGCCAGTTCGTGGAAAAGATCAAAGAGGCGCGCTCCTGATTGGAATTTGAGAAGCAACGAGAAGCGAAAACTAGGGCCTTCTCAAGCATTTCGCATAATTACCCCTGTGATTACCTGCGGTTACGTTACCCGCGACATGAGTGCATGGCCCCAGGTACATTTCCCTCCCGTGCGTTGCGAAGGCTCACGCCGGGCTGTAAACAGATGAGAGGGAAAGGCTTGAAACCCGCGCCGGTAGCCACTTCGGGCGCGTGGAGTTTCAGCCAGCCGGAGGGCAAGAAATGCAGATCGGAGTTTACGGTTCAGGTTATCTGGGCACAGTGATTTCGGCCTGTCTGGCGGATTTTGGAACTCCAGTTTCCTGCTGTCATCCTGACCGCACTCGTATGGTCGAGATGGCTCAGGGCAACATTCCGTTCCACGAGAAGAATTTAAAAGAAGTTATTCGGCGCAACGTGCGGGCGGGCCGCCTCACCTATTCCACCGACATCGAATCTTTTGCGCGCAAGACGCAAGTGATTTTTCTGGCCGAAGACGGAGCGGAAGGTCTATCCGACGTAGTGTTGCGTATTGCGCGCTTGGCGCCCAAGCCTCCGATTTTAACCGTCGTCACACCTGTATCAGTCGGAACGGCCTCGGCGCTGGAAAAAAGCCTTAGGGATGGCGGCCTACAGGGGACCATTGTTTCCCAGCCCATGTTCTTCACCGACGGTTGCGCGGTCGAAGATTTCAACTGGCCGGATCGCTTGATTCTCGGAGCAACTTCGACGGAAGCGGTGCAAATTCTCAAGCAGATTTTTCACCCTCTCGTGATGCGCGGCGTGCCGGTGATTGTCACCAATCAGGCGACTGCCGAACTCGTGCGAGAAGCGGCAACGGCATTTGTGGCGACGAAAATTTCTTTCATCAATGAGGTCTCCACGCTATGCGAGCGAGTTGGCGCGGACGCAGTGAACCTGGCGCTGGCTCTCGGACTGGACAAGAAAATTGCTCCCCGCTGCTTGCAGCCGGGAGCGGGCATGGGCGGCGTGTTTGCCGAATCAGACATGGATTCGCTCTCAGAACTGGCAAAGACACACGGGGTTCCGCTGAGAGTGCTGAGCGCAGCGCGGGAAGTCAATCACACGCTGGCAGATCGGCTAGTCGAGAAAATTGCCCTGGCCCTGAATTCGGTAGAGAACAAAGATGTAGGAATTCTCGGTCTGGCTTTTAAACCCAATACGAACTCGGTCGCCGGTTCATCCGCGGTGCGGCTGGCCGAGCATCTCGTCGCCAAGGGCGCGCGAGTGCGAGCTTATGATCCGGTGGCGCTTGGTGAAGCCAAGACACGACTGAATGGCTCGGTGCGTTATTGCGAGTCGGCATATGCGGCGGCGGAGGGCATGGACGCGCTGGTTGTGGGAACGGGCTGGCCAGAGTTTCGCGCGCTCGATTTCGACCGCATCAAGCACCTGCTCAAAAAGCCCGTCATTGTAGACACAAAGAATCTGCTTGACTCCGTGCGGTTGCGGGCCATGGGGTTTGAGTATGTCGGAGTGGGACGCGGGTGAAAGCCGCCGCGGTTTCAAAGTATTAAGCGTGTGAAATCCTCCCCGAAACCGATCAACCCACGGATGTGCGTGCAAGGATCTGTGGACCCAGGAACTGTGAACGAAGAGCCTCTAACTCCCGCGACTCACCCCGAGCCCCTCGCTCTGTCATCACGTTGTTCTGATTTGATTTCTGGGGCTCTCGATAGTATTTCGTACAGTTTTTTCTGCGTATCCTTCTCCAGCCTGGTTCATGCGCTGGGCACCGTCTGGTACCGCTTTTCAAGCGAAGAGTGATTACTTTCGCGACCTTCCCTGTATCTGCGCGAGATATTTCTGCTCGCAAGCCGCGGTGCGCACTCCGAGGGCGTCAACCATTTGAGCCAGTAAGCCAATTCCAGACGAGGATCATCATGCTCAGCCAGAAGATTTCTATCCGGCCCATTGCAACTTTAGTGGCTCTCGTTGTCACACTGTTCGCAATAGGAACGCGTGCCGCCGCCGAGGACGACATGGTGCTGCACAGCTTCAATAAAAATCACATCGATGGATACGGTTCCTACGCCGGCCTGATCGCCGATGCTGTGGGCAATCTCTACGGAACTACCCACGGCGGCGGTGCGTACAACGGCGGTACGGTGTTCGAGTTGTCACCCAAAGCGGGCGGAGGATGGACCGAGACTGTGCTCTACTCTTTCGGCAACGGCACCGACGGTGCCTTCCCGTTCGACGGTCTAATCTTCGATAAGGCCGGCAATCTTTACGGCGTGACCTTGCAGGGCAATTATGCCGACGTTAGCGGCATCGCCATCGAACTATCTCCTAACACCGGAGGCGAGTGGGCGGAGACGGTACTGCATGTCTTCGGTAATGGCACCGACGGTGCCCATCCGAGCGGCAGCCTGGTCTTCGATGCTTCCGGCAAATCTTTATGGCACGACCCTACTGGGAGGGACTGGCAATTGCCCAACCTGTGGGACTGTGTTTGAGTTGTCGCCCGCGGCAGGCGGAGGCTGGACCGAAACTGTGGTTTATAACTTCCATAGTTTTGACGGGTATTCGCCCAACGGCAGCCTGATCATGGATGCTTCTGGAAACCTCTACGGCCTCACATTTTTTGGCGGAATAGGCACCGGCGAGGGATCGGCGTTCGAGTTAGTGCAAACCCAGCCCGGAGTTTGGAAGAAAAAAATCCTGCATTCGTTCGGTAACGTCAGTACAGTCGGTCAAGAACCTGTGGGTGGCTTGGTGGCCGACTCTTCCGGCAATCTTTACGGCACGCTTTCCGTGGGTGGCAGTCGACGACTCGCGGCGACAATGGCTGCGGCGCGGTATTCGAGTTGAGTCTCAAGGCCAATGGGAATTGGGGTGAGAGGATTGTGCACAACTTTGCTAACAACGGGGTGGACGAATACGAACCCTACGCGGGCCTGGTTGTGGACGCCTCCAGTAATCTTTACGGCACCACGCAGCACGGCGGCAGTGGCGGGAATTGTGTTGACGGTTGCGGCACTGTTTTCGAGTTGGCGCCAAGGGATGGGGATTGGTCCGAAAAAATTCGGCATGACTTCACTAATAACGGTGAGGACGGGTATGAACCGGTGGCAGGTTTGATTTTCGGTCCGTCGGGAAACTTATACGGCACTACCCTCGGCGGTGGCGCGGCCAACTCCGGGGTAGTGTTCGAACTCAAACCCTAGCACGGTTGTATAATCAGCGTGGCGGTGGGAATAGCTCAACTGGCAGAGCACCGGACTGTGGCTCCGACGGTTGCGGGTTCGATTCCCGTTTCCCACCCCAGATTTTCTCTCGCCGTATTTCTGATCGGTTTTTCTCCGCATACAACGCCCGCGTAGGCATCTTACGCTCTTTGAGCCATAGCTTTGGGCCGAGTCGGCTGGGAATCGTATCCTAAGCTGCCTGCTCTGTGATATCCGGACAATTCTTGCACGGCGTCATCCCAGAACCGGGATTTCGAGTCGCAAGCCGTGACTCCAACCTGGCTTGCCGATCCGTTTTTTTCTCTCTGTACCCACGCCACCGAAAATTGTTCCTGTTTATCCAAACGCGCGAGCGTGACAGTATTGCCGAGCTGAAGTTCTCCGCGGACGCTTCTCAAAAGCGCTCCCTGGCGGCTGATGTTAATGGTCATTACTTCTTCGTCTAAAGGATTGCCGGCGGGGTCGGTTGCAATGATCCGAACCGGCAACGCGACATCGATCCGTTGTTCTACGCGCTCGATTTTGAACTGCGCCATGAGTCCGCTCAGTTGGGAGGTGATGGCCGCGAGTTCCTGAGCGGCCTTGAGGGAGTCCTGTGCTCGCGCCGATGTGCCATCGGCCGCTTGTGCCACTCCGTTGATGTTGGTCGAGATGTCACCGGCCCCCTCCGGCTGCCTCGTTGGCATTGCGGGTCATTTCGTTGGTGGTTGCGCTCTGCTCTTCCACTGCGGCTGCAATGGTGGCAGAAATGTCGTTGATCTGGTTAATCACTCCGCCGACCGTTCCAATCGCTTGAACCGCACCTTTGGTGTCAATCTGAATGGCCGCGATTTTGTGGCTGATGTCGTCGGTAGCCTGAGCTGTCTGTTTGGCGAGTTCCTTTACTTCTTTGGCGACAACGGCAAAGCCCTTGCCGGCTTCTCCGGCGCGCGCGGCTTCGATGGTTGCGTTAAGAGCGAGTAAGTTGGTCTGCCTCGCGATCGACGTAATTACCTTAAGTACCACACCGATCTCGGCACCGGATTGCCCCAGCTTGGCCACGGTGGCATTGGCGGCCTGCGCAGCGCCGACGGCAGTGGCGGCGACTTTGGCGGCTTCGTTAGTGTTGCCCGCAATGCTCTGAATTGTGGACGTCATTTCCCCGGCGCCGGCGGAAAGGCTCCGAAGATTCTGCGTGACTTGTTGGGTGACTCGGGAAACGGAATTGGCCTGATCCGCCGTTTGCGCCGAATTGGTCGTGATTTGTTGGCTGGCGTCGAGCAACTGCTGACTGGCTGTTGCCAACTGGTGCGTATGGGCAACGACCCCTCGAAGGAGTTCCTGAAGCTTGTCCATGAACAAATTGAATAGCCGGCTAACTTGGCCCAGTTCGTTGTCGCTGAAAACTCCCGCGATCTCCAGGCGCTTGGTAACGTCGCCTTCGCCCTCGGCGATATCCTGAATCATGCGGGTTAGCCGGCTCAGGGACTGCGTAATGGTGCGTACAACAGCGAGGCTGCCGGCGAACATCAACGCCGTACCGATGATTACTACCAGATACACCGCGAATGCGAGGTGACGGCTGCGGGCGTAGGCCTGGGTTGCACGATTGTCGAGGCTTTGGCCGAGCTTGTCCTGATGTTCGGAAACCGCGCGCAGAAAGCCCTCAAAGGCCGGGTTCGCCTTCTCAATGATCGCCTGGTGGGATTCCGCGTTTCGTGCCTGCAAAAGAAGCTGGGTTACTTCGGCATTGGCCTTGCTTAGCTTTTCGAAAGCCGCGGAAATGCTGGTGCTCCCGGCCTCGGTTTTCTGAATCTCCGCTTGTGCCTGCTTCGAAAGAGTCTCACTTTCTTTCATAAGCGCTTCGACAGCATCCGGATCTTTTTCCTGCACCATCTTTTGCGTCACGCTCTGAAGTTTCACCGCTAGGTCCATGAGTTGGAACGAAGCCTGGTTTTGCGAGCGCGCCGTGGTGGTTAAATCGTGAGATAAAGTCGAAGAAATTCGCAGAATGTAGGACAAGCCAACGACGGCAACAGCCGTGATCGCGAGCGATGCGGCCAGAGCCAAAGTCATCCGGCGCGCGATACTGATGTTCATGACTGCATTCTCCTTACAGGATGAGTGGCTTAGCGGAGTTTGTCCACCCGCAATCCGAAGATGATCGATCCGATCGGCTTGGGCCCGTCGAGAACAGGCAGTCCTACCTGGATCATTTGCAGCCCAGTGGAGTCGTCCAGTTTCACAGTACCGATCCAGGTTTTACCGCTCAGCGGTACTTCATGTTTGGGCATTCCCTTGTGGGTCCAGTGTTCGGTTTTTGCATTAAATCCCACCTTGCCGCCGTCCGCTCCGGAGACGAAGATCTTGGCGATCTGGTCGTTACATATGCCCTTCAGATACTGGGAAATGGCGTTCTTGCCAATTCCCCGCACGAAGGGATCGAGAATCGAAAGGCTATGCCATTTGTCATTGGTCATGTCTTTCCCCTCCGCGGGAGGATTCGAGTTATAAGACTTCACCGCGGCAACGATCTGTGCGTCGGTGCTGTATTGCTTCAGTTGCTTGATCTGGGCATTCAACTTCTCCTGCAGTTCGGGAGGAGCTTGTCCGGAGCTTACGGCAGAACAGATGAGAAGCAGGATTACCGTTTTTATTATGGGATGGAGTGTCATGGCCAGTTTTTGACCTCAGTGGATGATGTGACGAACTGTAGGGCTCTGGCTGTTTCTATCGGCATCCGCCACCATGACATCAATTTATGAAGACAAAAGGCTCTTGTTTTTAGATCTCTGCTTTATTTCCGAGGGCGAAATCTTCGATGGCGTGAGTGCCATATTGGGAAAAGAAAACCCATAATGGAACATTTTCTGGTTTGCATTCATTGACCATGAAATCTGGCGAGACTAAAATCTGCAAGAATCTTTCATTCTTTGCCCGTTCGTGCCTTGCGCGTGCGCGCCAAGATGGAGTGTCGGCATACTCACGAAATAGGCTCCTTGAAGTCATGATTTCGGAAGGAGCTCCATGAAGAGTTCTCAAAGCGACAAAGTTAAGTTCATACGCAAAGCCCCGGGTAAGAATGGGGCCAAGACCGTTCCCGGACCATTTCCCGTTGTAGGCATTGGAGCATCCGCGGGTGGCCTGGAAGCCTACTCCGAGTTGTTGCATCACTTACCGGAAAAAACTGGCATGGCCTTCGTGCTGGTGCAGCACCTCGACCCCAAGCATCAAAGCGGGCTGCAGGAAATTCTTGCACGGACTACCGGGATTCCGGTCACTGAAGTGACTCACGGAATAAAGGTCCAGCCGGATCATGTGTATGTGATTCCGTCCGACACTGACTTGAGCATCAAGGGCGGAATCCTGCAACTGAGTGATCGTACGCTGGTGCACGGGCAGCACATTCCCATCGACAATTTTTTCCGCTCCCTGGCAGCGGACGCAGGCCAGCGAGCCGTCGGCGTGGTGTTATCGGGTATGGCTTCGGACGGCACGGAGGGCTGCCGCATCATCAAGGCGTCTGGAGGCCTTACCTTCGCCCAGGAGGAATCTTCCGCCAAGTATGACAGCATGCCGCGCAGCGCCATCAACGCCGGCGTCATCGATTTCATCCTCACGCCGAAGGACATTGCCCGCGAGTTGGGTGGCATCAGCCGGCATCCTTACGTTACCCGCGTTCTGTCGGAGAATGATGAATTCAAAGGGATGGTGGGAGGCGACCTGGATGCTCTCTTCGGCCTGCTGCGCGAATCGAGCGGAGTGGATTTTACTAACTACAAGCACACCACCCTACAGCGCCGCATCCGGCGCCGCATGGTCGCCCATAAGATTGAGAAGCTGAAAGATTACGTCCGCTTTATTGGGAAAAAACCGGAGGAGCTCGACGAACTTTACCGTGACCTCCTGATTCATGTCACCGGTTTTTTCCGCGAGCCGGAAACATTTCTCGCGCTGCGCAAACATGTTTACCCAAAATTGTTTGAGGGCCGCAAGCCGGATAACCCCATTCGGATTTGGGTGGCGGGGTGCTCCACTGGCGAGGAGGCCTATTCGATTGCCATCACTCTGCTCGAGTATCTCTGGGCCCACACCCGGAATATTTCGCAAGCGGCCACGACCATTCAAATTTTTGCCACCGATATCAGCGAGACGGCGCTCGATCGCGCCCGTACCGGTCTGTACACGGAAGCGGCGGTGGCCGAGATTTCGCCTGATCGTTTGAAGAGATTTTTTGTGCGGCAGGACGGGGGATATCAGGTCAATAAGTCGATTCGGGACATGTGCATCTTCGCCCGGCAGAATTTGGTGAAGGATCCGCCGTTCTCCAACCTCGATTTGGTGAGCTGCCGCAATGTTCTTATCTACCTTGGTCCGATTTTGCAGAGAAGGGTGATTCCTACGCTGCACTATGCTCTGAAGCCGGGCGGTTATCTAATGCTGGGAGAGGCGGAAGGACTGGGGGGATTCGGCGAGCATTTCGCGCTGATCGATAAGAAAGACAAGATCTATCAAAAACGGAAAGCCACAGCGCGTCTGACGACATATTTCGCGAGCCCGGAGTATTCGCCGCGCCGAAGCGGCGAGGGGAGAACATTCCGTCAACTGCCGGCTCCTTTTACGGTGGAAAACGAAGTGGAGCAACTGCTGATCAACCGCTTTGTCCCGGCCAGTATCGTGGTCAATGATCAGATGGATATTGTGCAATTTCAGGGCAAAACCGGCCCCTATCTGGAGCCAGCTGCCGGACACCCGACGTTCAATCTGTCGAAGATGGCGCGCGAAGGATTATTGGTGGATCTTCGAGCGGCTTTGAGTACCGCCAAGAAAACCAATACGCTGGTGCGGAAAGAAGGGGTTAAAGTTCATGCCGAGGGAGACACGCGGGACGTCGCGCTGGAAGTGCTTCCCCTGCGGAGCCACGGCTCCCAGGAACGCTATTACGTGATCGTGTTTCAGGACAAGGTTCCGGCGCTCTCCCATGCGGGAGGCAAAGACCATAGAGGCAAGCCGGTGAAGGCAGCCTCGCCAACGGCGCGGGAGAACGAAAGTCTGAAGCGCGAAATGGTACAACTGCGGGAGCAGTTGCGGTCGCTCATTGACGATCACGAAACCACGATGGAAGAGTTCAAGTCGGTCAATGAAGAGGTTCTGTCGGCGAACGAAGAGTTGCAAAGCACGAACGAGGAACTGGAGACCGCCAAAGAAGAATTGCAATCCACCAATGAGGAACTCACAACGCTGAACGAGGAGATGCAGAATCGCAATAACGAATTGAGTTCGGCGAATAATGATTTGCTCAATCTGCTGGGGCATGTGGATATGCCGGTGGTGATGGTCAGCAACGATCTGCACATTCGCCGCTTCAGTCCGCCCGCGCAAAAAATCCTAAACCTGATGCCGAACGACGTGGGCCGGCGTCTGGGCCAAATCAGGCCGAATCTGGAACTGCAGGATCTGGAGCCGATGGTTCGAGAAGTCATTGAGCGCGAGCATCAGCAGCATCGTGAAGTTCGCACCCTCGAGGGCACCTGGCACATGCTGCGCGTGCGACCTTACGAGACCTGGGATCACAAGATTGAAGGCGCGGTGATCAGTTTGCAGAATATCGACAATCTTAAACGGATGGTCAGCCAGACTCGCCAGTATGCGGACACTCTGATCGAAAGCGCCCGGGAGCCGATCCTGGTCTTGGACAACAAACTGCAGGTCACAGTCGCCAATCCCGCCTTCTACCGGGTGTTTGGCGTGACTCACAAGGAAACCGAAGGCCGGTTAGTCTTCGATTTGGGCAGTGGGCAGTGGAACACGCCGCGACTGCGCCAATTGCTGGAGGAAATTGTCCCGCAAAATTCGCGCGTGGACGATTTCGAAGTAAGCTACGACTTTCCTCACATTGGACAGCGCGATATGCAGCTCAATGCCCGCCGGGTTGAACTGCAGTCGGGGCACCCATTCATTCTGCTGGCCATCGAGGATGTGACCGCGAACCGGCAAAATGGCGCCGCCTGAAGTACACGATTTCATTTCCAGCCAATGCGGCTGCCGCAAGTCAAAGTTCTGGCTTAGGTCTCCAACTCAAGGTAGAATCCAAGATTCGAACGAAATGAACCGTATCTTCCATCCTTTTCGAAGCGCATCACGGCAACTGGGGCCGCTGGAGCAGCGACTCCTCGACGCGTTGTGGGCCAAAGGCAGCGCGACCGTCCGTGAACTGGTCGAGAACGGTTATGAAGACTTGGCATACACCACGGTAATGACCACGCTTGACCGTCTTTATAAGAAGAGTGTGCTAATGCGCGAAGAGGAGGGTCGAGCATACCGCTATACTCCGCGCCTCAGCCGCGAGGAGTTGCATCGCGAGGTGGCAGGGCAAGCTTTTCGGCAACTGCTGGACGCGAGTCCGGCCTCGACCTTGCCGCTTTCGTTTCTGGTGGAAATTCTTGGCGAGCGCGACGCCCAGTTGCTCAACGATTTGCGGAAGCTGGTGGAGAAAAAGCGGCGCGAACTCAATCAACGAGAACCGCATACGAAGGAGATTGAGTGATGTTCGCCGTGCGTGGGATTGCGGTCTCTCTCTCGATCTTCGTCGTAATTTACGGCGTCTTCTCGGTGGTAGTTCTATTGGCGTGGCGCAAGATATGGCTTTGGGGACAGTCGCATCCAGCGAAACGGTGCGCCGATCTGCTTTTTATCCTGCGCACAGCTCCGTTCGCGGTCGCGGCAGGAGTTACGCTTGCCTTTGCAGTGCCTTCCTTTCTGCTGCTGGAGCCTCGTAGCGTAGATGAGCCCGTGGGTGGGGTATCGCTGATTCTGGGCTGCTGCGGAATCGCAGTAATCGTGGCAGGAGTGTGGAAGGCGGCAGCTGCCTTGTTGCGGGCTTCGGAGAACATAGCGCGATGGTCTAGCCAGGCAATGGCGGGCGCTTGCAGTCCAATCGATTCCAGTAATTCAGTGACCGTACGGCGGATTTCTGGCCCCGTACCACCGCTCACGGCTGCCGGCATTCTACGGCCCAGTATTTGGTTGTCGCGCGCAGCCGAGTTCGTGCTGAACGAGCGAGAATTACAGAGCGCGCTGCGACATGAGAGCGTGCATGTGCGCCGTTTGGATAATCTGAGAAAGCTGGTTCTGCGCGTAGTGGCTTTTCCTGGAATGGCGGAAATGGAAAGCGCGTGGCGCGAAGCAATGGAAATGGCGGCCGACGATGCCGCGGTGTCGAGCGCTTCGGAAGCGCTGGATCTGGCTGCTGCCGTGATCAAGTTGTCCACTCTGGCCCCATTGCAGCCGCCGGGGGAACTGATGACCGCATTGGTTCACACTCCGCTGGAATCGGTGAATGCGCGTGTGGGCCGGTTGATTGCGTGGGAAGAACGGCGGCAGAACCCAATTCCGGGATGGTCGTTGAGATATGCGATGTGCGCCGCCGTGGCGCTGGTGGCGGCTCTCGCCGTATCTTACAGCGAACTGCTGGTAAGAATGCACGCGGCGACCGAGTGGTTGGTGCGGTAGCGACTACCTAAGGTTTACCACGATCAGTCGTGGAGTGGCGCGGCAAGTCGTCGCACGATTCGACCTCATTCTCTTCATCGAAACCAATGCCCGTTAGAAAGTCACGCGGACACCTAACTGTGCGGCGAACGGAATGCCAACCGTTGTTCCCGGACCAAAGAAATCTCCCAGGCCGCCGCCGGGCACGCGCAACTGATTGATGCTGTTGATCGGCTGTGTCGTGGTGCATGCCGGGTTGGTGCAGATGTCGGTGATGTTGCCGGATGCAGCTTCAGCAGCCGGAACTGGAAGATCCGCGATCGCGGTAACGTAGTTTGCACCGGGATTGTTGCGGTTAAAGAGATTGAAGAACTCCGCAAACGGCCGAATCTCCCAATGCTCGCCGATTTTGAAAGGTCGGCTCACGCGCAGATCAGCCTGAATATACGGTGTGCCCCGAACTTGATCGAGGCTCTCGGGCACTCCATTCACCGAAATTCTGCCGGTGTTGTCCTCATTCGTGATGGTGAAGGGACGCGCGCTCTCCGCCTGCGTGATGGTGGTCAGTTCAAATCCGCCAGGTATATAAAGAGTTCCGGCGAGCACGAAGCGATGGGTGACGTCTTCGCCCGACGGCCCGTAGTCTCCAGGCCCAAAAGGATTGAGTGGATCGCAAACCCCGTTCACATAGTCGAAGAGTTCGCCGAGCAGACATCCCCAGGTCTTCGCCTTTGAAAGCGTATAGTTTGCCGTCAAGTTGAAGCGGCGCGACACGTTGCCTTGCAAGTGCAACATGAGCGAATTGTAGGTAGAACGATTGTCGGACTTGAATAGATTCAGGTCCGGAACCACGGCCGCCTGATCGTTGGCATAGTTTGGATCGGCCGCCGGAATCAGCGGCGTGAATAGATTGGTACCGCCCGTGTAACTGTAGCCGCGATATCCGTGATTGCCCTCTTCGTGCGTGTAGTCGGCGCTTAATGTCCAGTGCTCGTTGAAGACGTGCTGAACTCCGCCGCTGGTGTGGATGGCGTATGGCGTTCTGTAATGACCGTCGATCAGATTTCCGGCACCGCCGAAAGCGTCGCCGGGAATGCAACCTGCACCAGCAGTTGAAGGCGGCGTCGTGCTGCCGACAAAGCTACAGGAACCGGTAGCAGCATTTGTCGAGTTCACTCCCTGAAATGCGGTGGCCCATCCGTTCTGCGCGAGGTCGTTATAGAACATGCCAAAACCCGCGCGGATTACAGTTCGGCCGCTATCGCCCGGTGAATAGGCAACGCCAAGGCGCGGGCCGACTTGTGCGCGATCGTCGTGCGGCACGCTGACTGGAATCTGCAGCGCCTGCAGCGTAACGAATGCCGGGTTCTCCGCCTGACTTCGCCCCGAAGCTTCGAACAAGCCAAACGTGGTCTGCCAGCGCAATCCGTAATTCACCGTGAAGTGTCGAGTCACGCGCCACGAGTCTTCCGCGTAAAGCGCAAGGCGCTGCACGCTTTGCGAGAAGCTGCCGTCGCCAGCGGGAGTGGTAGCCGCCCCCGCC
This sequence comes from uncultured Acidobacteriaceae bacterium, assembly GCA_964407505.1. GTDB lineage: Bacteria > Acidobacteriota > Terriglobia > Terriglobales > Acidobacteriaceae > Sulfotelmatobacter. The sequence goes on from CAYOVU010000161.1 coordinate 21,139, forward strand.
AGATAGTCTGCGGTGAACTGAGCCGGGTCGGTCAAATAAAAAGTGGGATCGTTGGGAAAGCTGTAAAGCGTTTCCTGATTTCCCGGAAACGCTCCGCTGAGCACTGGCTCGTGAATGAAATTGATTCCGAACTTGAAGGCGTGGTCTTGTAGGGCGTGGCTTACGTCGTAGCGGAGCTGATACTTTTCCTGATTGCGCAGGTCGGGAAACAGAGTGATCGGCGTCGCGAACTGATTGTCGCCGAAAGTTTCGAATCCAGAGATCGTTTGCGAAGTTGAGCTGAATGGAAACGCAAGAGCGAAGCCCAGCGTCGAATTGCGCGCCTGGGTGAGATGTAGTTCGCTGGTGTCGAACACGAAGTTTCCGAGCCACGTGGGACTGAATGTGTAGGTGTTGCTGATGACTGTGTTCCAGTAATTGTTGTGCGTGGTCAATCCCGTTGAGGGCAACGTTGCCTGCTGCGCCAGAGCATTGTGCGTGAGGTAGTTGTCCTCCGAAGTACGGAGAAACCACTGGGACTTCGAGGATTCGTTCCAATCGAAACGCAGGGAACCAATGTAATCGCGAAAGGGGATCGGAACATTCGGAGGAACGGCAATCGAACTAACCCCCGGAATCAGGCCTTCCGAGGCCAGTTGCGCCAGCGCGTCGAACTGCGTGACGCTGTTCGGACTGTAGGCGATGCTGGCATTCTCGTGCACATATTCGAATGACGTGAAGAGCCAGACCTTATCCTTCACGATGGGCCCGCCCAAGGTCCCAACATAGTTCTGTCGCGAGAACGGTTGTTTCGGATTGTTCGTGCACACTCCATCGATGCAGGTTTGTGCCGGATTCTCGATAGGGAAGCGTGCATTGAGCGCAGCCGCACGTTCATAGAAAGAGCCGCTGCCGTGCCATTCATTAGTCCCACGCTTGGTGGTGATGACGACCGAGCCAGCTGTGGTGCCTCCGGTGTCGGCGTCTTCCTGCGCCGTGCGC
>CAYOVU010000162.1:0-100197 GCA_964407505.1 uncultured Acidobacteriaceae bacterium
GCGTCAGCAGCGGCGGTTCGTTATACGCTGAAGTTTGCGCGGCTCTCTACGAAAGTAAAGAACGGCCGCTGGTGCTCTCGTTCATGGCGGGCATGGGCGGCGAGGCGATCGTGCTGAAAGAATTTTATTGGATGACCGAAAAAATGCTGGATGCGCAGAAACGCGGGAAGATCGAAAAGCGCACCCACTGGGTCGGATTCGAACACTAAGGTTTCTGGTGTAGCGGACTTAGTCCGTGTCAACGTAGGATTGATGCAGGGCCTCGGCTCTGCGATTTGGAGGAGTTGATATGGCAACCATTGAAGTGCAGCGGCAAATTCTACCGATTCTCGCCAGCCCGAATCAGGGAGCGCGTTTCTATAATCCTGATTTACCGGCGTCCGAGCCGTTTGTGCCCGGCCATCGCACATGCGCGGGCTGCGGGCCCTCCATCCAGTACAGGATGACGAGCAAGGCTTCCGGCGACAATACGATTCTGGTTGGACCGACAGGCTGCATGTACGTCGCCAACAGCTCGTATTTGTGCACGCCCTACAACGTACCGTGGGCGCACACGCAGATTGGCAGTGCCGGCAGCTTCACAGCGGGCGTGGCTGCGGCGTATGAGGCGATGATCCGCAAGGGCAAATGGAAGGGCGAGTTTCCGAACATTATTTGCGAGGCGGGCGACGGCAGCGCCTCCGACATCGGACTAGCCTCGATTTCCGGCGCGCTTTATCGCAATCATGACTGCCTGATCATCTGCTACGACAACGAGCAGTATGCCAACACCGGCATTCAGGCCTCGTCGCGCACGCCCTATGGCGGCATGACGACCTTCTCGCCTCCAGGGCCGGAAGTTCCGGAAGGGAAGAAGTTATTTCCGAAGGACCTGGCGCGCATGATGGCGGCTGGACATCCACACTGCTATGTGGCGACGGCGAGCGTGGGTTATCCCATCGACCTGATGAACAAGGTGCGCAAGGGACTCAACCACAAAGGCGCTGCGTACCTGATGATCTACACTCCGTGCCAGAAAGGGTTTGTGTACGAGACTCCGCGCTCGATCGATCTTGGCCGGCTGGTCGTGGAATGCGGCCTCTATCCGATGTGGGAGTGGAATCCGGAGAAGCGTGAATACGATTACAGCTTCCGTCCGCAGAGCATGCGGCCAGTTTCCGAGTACCTGAAGTTGCAGGGACGATTCGGACACCTGCATGCCGAGCACATCGCTTCGTTGCAGAAGTTCGCCAACCAGCAATGGAAGATGATGGGAGTTGAACTGCCCGAGGCCTTGGTCCAGGCAGCGGACGCGAAGAACCTGACCAACATGGCGGCGGCGGCAGAAGCCGAGGCGGTGGCGCAAACCATATGAACACTACAGCGAACATTCCCGCTAGCAAAACCGGGCCCGAAGTCGAACCTGAGGGACAGGAAAGTTATATTGTCACGGAAGGCAAAAAGCGCGGTGCGACGCGCGACGTGCGAGCGGACGCGGCATTCGACCGCTACTTCACCGTCCTGCGCGTGCATCCGGGCGACGCTGTCCTTACCGACAACTGGCATACCAACGAAGTGCTTAACCATGCGCGCGCTAACTTCGAGGGAGTCACGTTCGTGATGCGTACGCTTGAGGCCTGGGGAGTGATGATTGAAAACGATCATCGCGCCTATTACACCGCGGGGGGCCGCATCTGGATGCTCGACATCGAGCCCTGCGAAGGCAAGAAGGCGCGATTGCCGGGCAGCGGCGGCGGTAAGGGATAGCGGACGGTTGAGCCGCATTCTGCTTATCGACGACACGCCGGAAATTGCCGAGCTTCTCACGTTCGCGCTACGCGACGCTGGCCATGAGGTATTCGCTTCGGGATATACCGATGCAGTCAACGATCTGGTGACGAAGCACCACGCCGATGCACTTGTGCTCGACTGCTCCGCGTACGAAATGAGTGAGGCTCTGTTCGACAGCGTGCGTCACAATCCAGAACACGCCGAACTTCCCATCGTCATCATCAGCGATACGCCGGAGGAAGCTGATGTAAGCCTCGGAGAGCGCAGCGCTCAAAAAGTTCTGCTGATTCCCAAGCCATTTACCGCGTCGCACGTTGCAAGAGCGCTCGCTCAACTGCTGGGATAAAGGCTCATAGACATGCCACTGTGGAGCATGGACGATTGGCAGTACGTGGAGCGCGAGTCCGTCACCGACCCAAAGGGCAGGCAATGGACCGTTGCGCTGATGGATGTTCTCGGGCAGCAAGGCGATCCTGACATGCCGGACAAGATGCTCGAACTGCAGTATTCCTCGGGACGGTATTTCACGCTTATCTACTCGGCGAGCGGTGCGGTGCAGCGCGAGCGGGGCTATGCTTCATTGGAAGAAGCGACGAACGCTTACGGAAATCTGCTGGTGGGCGTCATCGATGGAAGCTTGGATCCGTCGCAGCCCGTTTTCCGGCAGGATTTGGAAGATTGATCGCTGGCGTCAGGCGCAAAGGCTGGAGCCCTCAACTCTTTCTTCGTTTTACGCGGCGCTGAAGCGCCGCTTTGCACCGGTGAATCCACGATGGCCGCAGGGACGACGGCGCTACCTTCCCGGATCCAAGTCCCTCATGATTACATGCAGAACCTGGCCAGCGAGGCGTGCCTCGCGTTCGGATACTACCGGCCGTGTGCCGGTTTCACCGTGATCTCGATATGAACGGGCGATCGCGGGAAGGCGGGCGCAACCTCCGCGAATCAGTCTGGCTCTCTCAGCCACCGTCAGCCGCGTTTCGAACGACCAGTCGGAAATCTTCTCCGCGGGTGCGCCTGACTCAATCAGCGCAGCCAAGCCTTTGCGTTCCAGTGCATCGGTGACTATAGCTTCGAGGACTCCGCAAGAATTCAGCAGCGCGTCGTAATATTCGCCCTCGTCGAAGGCGTGGCGGCTATCGGTGTAGGCTTGCTCGAGCACGGGACGAATCTCGCTATTGTGAACGAAGTCAAAACGATGCGGAGCTGGCTGCGCCGATGAAGCAGAAATAATTGCGGCATTGTCTTTTTGGGAAAGTGTAGCAACGGCTTGCTCGAGGACATCGAGCAAGCGCTTGACGAGCTCTTCCGTCGCCGCACCTTCGACCGCACTGCCAGTGTCTGAGCGCAACAGGAATGCCTGGCTAAAGGCACGGGCAAGCCAATGGGCCTTGCTGCCTCCGGATAATTGATTGATGGTGACTCCGCACTCTTCCTGCCAGGCGCGAGTGGCGGCGATTACCGATCCCTCGGAAGGATCAGCTGCCAGGGCCTCGCCAAGCCGCCGGCCACGGCGGATCAGACCATCAAGATGAGACAGATAAGTTTCGACCTGGGCTTGCAGACTATCGTTCATGGTTAGGTCTGCTCATCTTGCTGAGTCACTATCGACGCTACAGAGACGACCTGATTCTAAATACGGATCCGGCCCTGCAACTCAAAGGCGATGCGCGGCTTCTCACCTCTAGTGGGCCTGCCGAAACTCGCTTCCAGCGATGATTCCGTCCTTGACAGTCCCGGATGAGCGTGCTACATTCGCTGCCGCTAAGTGGTTCGATGACTGGACCAGTTTAGCACCAGTTGGCTCACTCTCGGGTCAGGAATGTGCTGCCGGCTGGCAGGACGCAGCAAATCGCCGCCACGCGCGCGGCGGCTGCCGGTGCGACACCTGCAGCGAATACGAATCTTCCGTGTTGAAGTTCGACTAGCCGTCATGGAGGCATGTCTATGGCAGCATCTGCGGCTCCGCTGATTCACCCGTCCCGTATTCCCAATCGCTGGGCTCAGTTAGTAGCTGGCATCTTTGCGATGATGGCCATCGCCAATCTGCAATACGCTTGGACGCTATTCACCAAACCCATTCAGGCACATTTGCATGCCACTCTCGTCGACGTGCAGTGGACCATCGCACTATTCATCGCGCTTGAGACCTGGCTGGTCCCGTTCGAAGGGTATCTTGTCGATCGTATCGGCCCACGCTTCATGCTGGGGACCGGTTCTGTTCTGGTCGGGCTCGGCTGGATCGGCTCAGGCTACGCCGAGTCATTGCACACCCTTTACTTCTGGTACGCACTGGCCGGTATTGGAGCTGGCATCGTTTACGGGGGAACGATCGGAAATGCACTGAAGTGGTTTCCCGATCACCGGGGCCTGTGCGTTGGTCTCACCGCCGGAGCCTACGGCATCGGCACCGCGCTGACGGTCGCGCCGATCGACAAGATGATCAAAGCCTCGGGCTATCAGCATACGCTGATCGTTTGGGGCATCGTTCAAGGCATCCTGGTGCTGGCGGCTGCTCTGTTCCTGGCCAAGCCGCCCGACGGATGGGTGCCGGCGGGCTGGAAGGAAAAGGAAGCTTCCATCAAGAAGCTGGTCAACACCTCGGCTGTCGATATGACTCCGTGGGAGATGCTGCGCCAGCCTTCTTTTTACGTGATCTACGTGATGATGACGATGCTGGCCTTCGGAGGTATCGTGGTCACCGTGCAGTTAAGTCCGATGGCAGTCTCTTACCACGTCGATAAAATTGTGGTGGGTTTTGGCATGACCGCGCTGGTGATGGCGATCGAATTGGATCGCATCCTGAATGGATTGACGCGACCTTTTTGGGGATGGGTTTCCGACCATATTGGAAGGGAGAACGCCATCTTCATCTCATTCGTTCTGGAAGCGGCCGCGGTATTCGCGCTACTCCGCCTGATCAGCCATCCCATCTGGTTCATCGCTCTCTCGGGTTTGTGTTTCTTCGCCTGGGGTAATATTTATTCGCTGTTCCCATCGATCACGGCTGATTTGTTTGGGAGAAAATGGGCAACCACCAATTATGGAGTGGTCTACACGGCGAAGGGTTTAGCCACACTGTTTGCTGCTCCCGGCGCCGCCTGGTTGTTTGAGAAGACGGGGTCGTGGACGAAGGTCTTCTGGGCGATGATTATTTGCGATCTGATTGCAGCTTTTATGGCTTTGCTGTGGCTGAAGCCGCTGGCGGCACGCACCGTAAGAGTATCCGAAGGCGCGACTGCCTCTTCTTCCTCAGGGGCATCAGTGACGACTGCGGCTCCAATCAAGGCGCGAGGGGTGGCGTAGTCGAGATCAGGTCGGAAAATGAAGAAGCTCCCTCTTGAGAGGGAGGTTCTGTAATCGTTAAGAAGGATTATCCATTCGGCGGGTTGGATCGCATCGCAGCCGATTGAGGGACCGTGCCATCGCCTTACCCGCGCGACCGCACTGAAGATCAACAATCCGATGTGTCTAACGACGGTCACCGGGATCTATGATGGCAACCGCTGTCCGCGGGTTTCTGTACTGAATGGAACCAACAGGAGACCGAGCGCGAAGGCGATCGATGTCATCGCGACCGGAATTCCTAAGGACCCGAAGTGACGAACACCGAAGCCGACCAAGAAGGTAATCCCAGCGCCGCCGAAGCGGGCAAACGATGTGGAAAAGGCGAAGGCGCTGGCGCGGCACTCTGTGGGATATTGCTCGGGCAGCCAGAGAGTGTAGACGGCAAAGTTAGCTCCGCCCAACCCCAGAAAGAATAAGCACACGAAGAACCATGGCAGCGCGCTCGGGCCGAGATAAAAGACCTTTCCGAAGGTGAGCGCGATAAAGACCAACATCAAAGAGAAGAAAAGGGCGAGTGCGCCGCGGCGGCCCAGTCGCTCTGCCAGCCATGGCATAGCCAGGCAGCCGAGAATCGTGGCAAACGAAATCAACATCACGCCATAGGAAGCGATCTGCGCCGCGTCTGGGCCAACGTGCCCGCCCGCTTCGGCCAGCGACGTGATGGCCGTGGGAACATACACCGTGCCGGCCCACAGGCCGCAGATTGATGCCAGCATGAGCAGCGCATTCAAAATGGTGCGGCGGCGCAGAGCGTCGGAAAACAGCACTGCAAAGGGACGCCACAGTGCCCACGAGCGAATCACGTTCTCTTTTTTCTTCCACGCACCTGGTTCGGACACGCCATGCCGCAGCCACGCCAGCAACAGCGCCGGCAGTCCGCCGACAATGAACATGGCGCGCCAGCCATAGTGGCTGCCGATGGCGTAGTTGGCAAGCGCGGCGAGAAAAAAGCCGACATAGTAGCCGGTGTGCATGAATCCTGCGCCCATCCGCCGGCGATTCTCGGGCCACTCTTCGGCCACGAACGTCCCGCCCATGGCCCACTCCCCGCCAATGCCGATCCCGGCGAGCAGGCGTAAGATCGCCAACTCCCAGACGTTGGAGACGAACGCGCTTAGAAACGTGAACACTGAGTACCATACGATGGTCAGCATGAGGGTGCGCACGCGCCCGAACTTGTCCCCGATCGGCCCCCATAAGAAAGCGAGTCCCCAGCCCACCAGGAACAGAGCAAAGGACAAAGATCCGTAATAGCCGATATTGCCTTTGTTGGCCGCAATGCCCGAGTGAGGCAGCAACTCGCGCAGCGCGGGCACTAACACCAGCGCGTAGACAACAGAGTCCATGCCGTCGAGCGTCCACCCACCCCAAGATGCCCAGAAGCCGCGAATCTGATTTCGATTGAGCGATGCAGGCCGGGCCGGGTCAGGCACAGGAACAGGGGCAGGATAATTCGCTTCGTTCATCGCGGAACGCGCCATGACAGTGGGCAACTATATCAAAAACGTTCAGACCGCGTCGGAAAATTATATAAGCGGAGTTAGGTCTCTCCGAACCAGATGCCAAGCATTGGCATGGTACAAATGATTCTTGCAATCGAGGACTCCATCCTTCAGGAAAGATTTACCAGAGGCATCGTCTGCGCTCCCTAGCAGCTCACGGAATATGACGTCCCAACCCGACGAACTCTCAGGACATAAAGAAAGATTGCTGGAACGCGTTCTCTTCACGGTGACCCTTGCTCTTGGGCTGTTCCACGCATGGTTGGGTCGTTACGCGATGGACCCCGATGGGATCTCTTATCTGGATGTGGGCCGATCCTTTTTTCGGCATGATTGGGCCAATGCGATCAATGCATGGTGGAGTCCGTTGTATCCATGGACTCTCGGGTTTTTTCTTGGAATTGTGAAGCCTTCGCCGGAGCCGGAGTTTCCCGTAGCCCGACTCGTCAACGTCGGAGTGTTTGTCCTTGCCCTGTTTGCATTTCAGCTTCTGTTACGTGAGTTGATTGCATGGGGCCGCAAAAGGCCTTCGAAGCAGAGTCCGAGTGATACGGCGCCCTTGCCGAAATGGATGATGCTGCTCCTCGCCTATCCAACATTTCTCTGGCTGGCTTTGGAGGTGGATACTCCGTGGGACATGACTCCCGATCTTGCGGTGCTGGCTTGCGTGTGTTGGTCGGCGGGAATGTTATTAAGTTGCATGCGCGCAGGAAAAGCCTGGCGGTTCGCGCTGCTTGGCTTCGCACTTGGCATTGGGTATTGGACTAAAGCAATTCTGTTTCCAGTAGGATTTGTGGTCCTTGTAGCAGGCTATTGGTGGAAACGATCGAGCTCAGATTGGGGTCGTGGCGTTCTTGTGGCCGCGTTAGTTTTTCTCTGCATTTCGGCGCCGTTCATCCTGTTGTTATCGCATCAAAAGGGACGGTTCACTTTTAGCGATACCGGCAAGTTTAACTATGCTTGGTATGTATCTCCGCGAACGTTTTGGAGAAACTGGCAAGGGGCAGAGCAGGGAAGCGGCATCCCCGTTCACCCGACCCGACAACTTTTGCAGCACCCTCCAGTATTTGAATTCGATGGCCCCGTCGTGGGCACATATCCTCCGTGGACTGATCCTTCTTATTGGAACGAGGGGTTGCAGTGGCATTTCAAGTTCGGGCCGCAATTGGAAGTGCTCACCAGCACGCTACGCAGTGAACTCCGATTGGTGTTTCGTTCCCGGCCGGACCTGGTTGCCGGCGTGATGATCCTTATTCTTCTGAGCGGGGCGACGTTTTGGGCAGGATTACGCGAACTGTGGCTGTTACTCGCAATCGCCGTGTCAGGCATGGCGCTGTATCTGCCACTTGTCGAGAATGATCGTTACCTGGGCGGGTTTGTTCTACTACTTTTTATTACATTGCTCGCGGTCGTGCGGCTTCGCCCGGATGCTCGAAAGAGCGCGACTTACGTTACGCTTGCAGTGGGCTTCACGATGCTGCTGGCAACCACGGACTACACGGTGCGCATCGCTCTGCATCATCTTGCAATCCCGGGCAGCGGGCCGAATTCGACTCTGCCGGACATTGCAGCCGCCGAACATCTCTCGCAGATGGGCGTTCAACCGGGAGACAAAGTCGCGGTAATCATGAACGGAACTGGGGCGTACTGGGCTCACCTGGCGAAGCTGCGAATCGTGGCTGAAATCATGGACTCTGGCGGCGGCACTGCTGAATTCTGGAGCGCTCCCACGCGAGTGCAACAACAGGTTCTTGATATTTTCGCGCGCACCGGTGCGAAGGTCGTGGTAACGGTGTGTCCAGCCGAACGGGTGCCGCTGGAGAGCTGGGAGCAAATTGCCGGAACCCCCTACTGCGTGCACCATCTGAAGTGAGAGCCAACTAAATCGAATAAGAGTACGTAGGACAGGTTCTGGCAGGGATCAAAGGTTCTTGTAGTGAGTTCAGCGACAGGAACTCAGGCGACAAGCCGCACTGCGGTCGCGGTCTGAACGACTGGGTGAGCTGTGGCAAGACTGTGACCCAGGCGCATCATGGGGCGCTCAAGGAGATAGTAACTCAGGCATGAAACAACCAGAAGGGAAGCGAGGTTGATGGGGAACCGGCTGAAAAAGCCGAACGGACGCAGAGTCTCGCCAAAGGCAAGGAACAGTTGCTGCCAGATATAAAGGCTGTAGGAAAGTCGACCGATCCAGCGCAGGACGGGAAATTCGAGTACTCTTCCGACCCAGGCGTTCGGTTCGACCAGAGTAGCGGCGACGGCAAGTCCGCAAAACAAGGGATCGAACAAAGTGCTTCCCGCGTGAAGCGCCGCGATGTAAATGGATAAGACCGTGACCGCAATCGTGGAGCGGCCGGCAAAGACTCTGGTTATTGTCTTAGCTGTGCGCGCGTCCGAAAATGCAATTCGCAAGAGGCAACCAACGACCAAGCCGGTATAGTTTAGATGAGGTATCCAGGCCCAGCCGCCCAGGTGAAGGAGACGCGCAACATGAACGAGGACGTAGATCGTAGTCCAGAATCCAAACAGCAGAGTTACCGCCAACGCCTGCCGCCGGGGTGTACCTTTGCCGACGCTGAGCAGAACAAGCGGCCAAATTAGATAGAATTGCTCCTCGATCGCGAGTGACCATAGATGGCCAGTAAACCAGCCGAGTCCAGTCGATGTAGCGGTGAGATAGACAAAATAGTTGCGAACGAATAAAGCCGACGATACAACTTCACTTCTCAGCAGAGGAATCCGGTGCAGCACAAATCCGAGCAGGCTTGCCACAAGAAGGTAGGCAAATAGAATCGGCAGAATACGGAATGCTCTTCGTGTGTAAAACTTTCGTAGGGACCCATCTTCCAGCAACTTCCCCGTGATCAGATACCCGCTTAAGATGAAAAAGATCTCAACCCCGTGGCCGCCCACCAACGTCCACCCATAAGGCTGGAAGGTTCGGAAAATTGTGTGATCAACTAGTACGAGCAGGATGGCGATTGCGCGCCAGCCATCAAGGGTCGGAATGTAACCAGAACCGCTCGATTTCAAAGTGCGAGCCTATCATGGCAAGGCAAGTGCGCCAAGCTTTGTAACGGAAAGAAGAATGGCGCGATTTTAACATACGTGTTTTCACCCCAGAGACGAGTGACTTCGCCCTCGTGTTCCTGTAGTACCATAGCGACCTGGGAATGAGGATCACAACACTTCGCGCAGCCGTAGCGCTAATCGTGCTGCTGATGCTTGGCGATTTTATTTTTCGCGGAATCCTGCCTTCGTGGTCCTCCGGCAAAAATGATTTCTCCGATCCCTATGTCGGAGCATGGCTCTGGCGCCACGGACAGAATTCCTGGGATAGCGTTCTAGTGAGTGCAACGGCACGGAGATTGGGTGTTTCTACCACGCCGGTAGTGCCAATTTACCCGCTCACAACGTATATCTTGGTGGTGCCATTGAGTTACTTGGCGTGGCACTCGGCGAATCTCGTCTGGTCTTTTCTCACTGTTGCCGGTGCCTGCATGATCCCCTGGTTGTTGCTCGGAATTGGCGGTTTCGACCTGCGTGAAAATAAAGCGTGGTTGCTGGTCGCCCTAGCAATCAGTTTTCCCCCTTTACACCGGGCCGTTCACGTGGGCAATGCGGCAGTGATTGCGGTGGCCTTGTGTTTAATTGCCATATATTTTGCAGGGGAAAAGCGCGATATGGCTTCAGCGGTCGCGCTCGCACTAGCAGCCGGGTTGAAACCCCAGTTGGGATTCTGGATTCTGTTCTTTTATTTTCTCCGTCTCCGCTGGGCCCTGGTGGGCGGTGCGATTCTCAGCCTTACTACGTTAGTCGGGATAGCTATTTCCCGGGTTGCCACCCGATGGCCAACCTTGATGACGACATATAAGGATGACCTGCGTTATTGGTTCGGTCCCGGCGGACCGAACGACTTTACCGCAGCAAATCCTTTGCATTTTCAACTTGTGAACGCACAAGTTATTTTCTGGCAACTTTTACATGACCACATGCTTGCCAATGTGCTGGCGATCGCCTTGTTTGTAACCGGCTTCGTAGTCTTAGGGTATGCCTCGGCAAGAAAACGCATCGACTCGGAGGCTCTGCTGCTTACAGCGTTAATTGGGCTGTCGTTTGTGGCTTTTTATCACAGCGTGACGGATGTAACAATTTTATTGCTGGTGCTTAGCTGGGCGCTGAGCGACACCTTACCGGGAGCGCGGTCTTTGAAAAGATTAGCGCTTTTCTCGCTGCTTCTTCTTTTTCTTCCGGTCCACTCGTTTCTTATACGAACTGAAACCCATGTTTCGACCGGCATCACGTCTTCGTGGTCATGGAATCTGCTGATCGGTCCCAGTTACGTCTGGTTCCTGCTTTTGCTTAATGCTGTGCTTCTGGTCGCGGCGGTGACCTCGCCGCCAGTCCCGGCTAAAGTACGACGTTCCTAGCACAGCAAAAGTGCGATGAACTAGTACTTATAAGCATGCCCACGGCGAATCATCGGCGATTCCAGATAATGCCACGAGACCTTCGATAAGATCCAAGTGATTGCGCAAGCGAGCACGACACCGGCTACATCAAAACCAACCGATTGTGTTCCGTGGATGGAATGAAGAAGACCTAGGCAAATGGTGTTCATAGGCAAATGAATAACGTAGATGCAGTATGAGACGCCGCCAAGACTCCGTAACACTGATAGCGAACAAAACCGTGCCCATGCGCCCTGCGGCTGCACCAATGCGAGAAGAATGATTGCAGCGAAGAATGTTCCCATCAAGAAAACCAGAATGCCTTCCGTTCGGTTGTCGGGTAAGGGACTCTGGGCGGCCATGTAAATAATCCCGCCAAGAAGCAACACGATCATTGTATAGAGCCAGCGGAGATTCCGTATTATTCGCGTTTGCCATGTCTGATTGCGTAACGCAAGCGCAAGCAAGACTCCCATTGCCAGTGCGTCAGCCCGTAGAGGTGTCGCGACGTATCGGACTACACGCGGATATGCCCATGTGGAGATTGCAACGCGCAGAAGGGGCGAGAGAAGGGTTGTCGTCACCAGGAATTGCACAAGGCGATGCTTGGGCAGGAAGCGCACGGCTAGAGGCATCAGTAAATAAAATTGCTCCTCTACCGCCAGCGACCACAGCGGGCCAAGCCATGCGGCAGAGATGCCCAGGAGCTGCTTGGGAACGAGGTTTTGCAGGAAGAGTGCATAAACCACAGCTGGCCTCCAGCCGTTCCAGACCGCTCTAATTGAGGCGGGCAGATGGCTGAATACACTCAGTCCTAGCACGATATAAAGCATCAGCCATAAATAATAGAGCGGGAAGATGCGATGAAAGCGACGCAGATAAAATGTGCCGAAGTAGCGTGGTGACTCTCGGGAATCGAGTAGGATGCCGCCTATCAGAAACCCCGAAAGCACGAAGAACAGATCCACACCATACTCGCCAAGGCGAAAGCAGTCCTGAAAGCGGGCACCAATTCCTCCCTTTGGGAAGGGGATTGAAAGTACATAGTGAAAGAGAACAACGCTGAGTACAGCAATTCCCCGCAGACCGTCCAATTGAGGGATGCGCCTTTGGCTCATACGGAGCGAGTGTTCAGCCTGGGGGTTGTAGACTGCGGCGCTTGCACTCATCGTTTTATGGAGACCTGCTATGCCACAGTAAGGCGTATCGTCGCCCTGTACAATAGTTTTTCCGTTATCTGTTGGGGTTGGAGCGCGAGTGTAGATGAAATTTCAACTTCGAATTCTTCTTATTCCGCTGGGACTGGTCGTACTCTGGGCTCTCTTTCGTGAGATGCAGCGGAGTCCGGGCCTCTTCGCCAACTCTACCTACTTGGGCGGGATCGTCGCGCTCGAAGTCGTCCTTGCCTGTCTTTGGAAATTCCAGAAAGTTTTTTTCCCGGTCACTATGGCATGCTTTGTTGTGGCTGGAACCGCGCTGCCGCTAGCCGGAGCGAGCACCTATCTGCGCTGGCTGTTTCTGGCGGTTGGGGGATTGGCCGGCATCATTCTCTGGATGAAAAGCAACCGCGAAAAGCATTTTGAATCGTTCCACCTGGTTGCCTTGTTTTGCATTCTCACCGCACTGGCAACAGCCAGCGCCTCAAATTCTCCTGTCACGGCTTCTCTGAAAGTGGGAAGTCTGTTGTTGCTCTTCTTATACGCATCAACGGGTGCACGGGTTGCTCTGGCGGGGCGGGAGGACGCGTTTGTTCGCGGCCTGGTTCTCGGTTGTGAAGGCATGGTATATATCGCGGTCGCCTGCAATTTTGTACTGGGTTACGATCTTTTTGGAAGCCCGAATGCCCTCGGGGCAGTGATTGGAGTAGCCGTAACCCCTGTTTTGCTGTGGTCGGCTCTGATGGCTCGCGACCATGCGGAACGCCGCCGCCGCTACATTGCACTGGCGCTCTGCGGAGTTCTACTCTATGTCACCGTGTGCCGGGCGGCGATCATTGCCGATGCGGTCATCATCATTCTTACTACGGTCGGCCTACGCCGCCCAGGATTACTCTTGAGGGGTATTTTTGCCGCAGCTTTATTCCTTGAGATCATGGCTGTAGGTAATCCCTCTCACATGGGCGAACTGCTGGATTCTATGACCGGCCGGTTCATTTTCAAACTTGATGGGTCTCGCGCGCACACAGGAGTCTTCGGATCTCGCCAAGCACCTTGGGATGACAGCATTGCCGCCATCAAACAGCACCCTTGGTTTGGAACCGGGTTCGGAACCAGCGATTTGGGGGGGGACCGGACTGACATTCAATATTCGTCGATTTATACAAAATGGGGTTCGAACCGCGAACACGGCAGCAGCTATTTGGCCCTGGCTGAATACGTGGGGTTGTTGGGCATTGTGCCGTTTATCATCCTGCTGGTTCTTTTGCTGCGAACGGCGACTCGGGTTTATTTATGGATGCGCAGAAATCGGAGCCCGAACAACTACGCGGTCGTGTTTGCCATGATCGTCATCGCGGGACTGATTCATGCCGGCTTTGAAGACTGGCTTTTTGCGGCCGGTTCCTATCTCTCGGTATTCTTTTGGGTAGCCGCTTTTCTGTTGATCGATCTTGCGACCCAGTTCAAGTCTGATCTGCGAATCGCGGTCCCCAAGCCTTTTGTTGCGTTCTCTCCGGTCCAGAGTTTCAGGCAGCCGATGACGTAGCGCAAGCGCGAACCATGCCATCTTCTCAGGATGTAGTCGACTCGAACCCTCGAATCGCGCAGGATTGGAGGAGTGTGTTGTGTCTTGCACTGATTTTGGCGGCGGGCGCCGAGTTCGTAGTGAGGGGACCGATTCGGGCGGTTCAGAGCTCAACTCAGTTTAATGACTTTCTCTCTCCTTATGTACAAGCCGATGCATGGACTCGCGGCCTTGATCCTTACAGTCCACGAACGCTTCTGAGGTTGTGGCCGGCGCAGGCAGCGCAACTGTTGTTTGTTCCGAGAGAAGTGGCGGATGGTTCGATCATTGCCAAGCGGGGCATTCCCACGGCGTATCCGATTACGTCGCTGGTGCTGATCGCACCACTCAGTTGGCTTCCCTGGAAGCTTGCCTATGCGCTCTGGTTCGCGATTAACCTCACGCTCTTCGGAATCATGCTGAGTGTGGTGGTGGCGCTGGCGGGCTTTTCGTATCGCGATACTCGAGGCGGTTTGCTCATTGCACTTGTCTTGGCGCTGGCGCCGTTTCATACAGGGTTCGTGACCGGTAACGTGGCGTTGGCCGCGGTTGAGCTGGGAGTGATCGCGGTTTGGACGGCGCGCCAGCGCTATGACCTTACAACAGCAGTGTTGCTCGCGGTGTCGGCCGGATTGAAACCGCAGATTGGACTCTGCTTTCTCCTCTACTATCTAGTCCGCCGCCGCTGGCGAATCTTCGCAGGAGCGACAGTATTGCTGGCGCTGTTCGCCGCCGTGGGGTTGCTAAGGCTTCAAGTCAGCCACACTCCCTGGGTCGGAAACTATCTGAACGACAATCACGTTCTGCTCGAGAGCGGGATCCTTGCGAACTTCACTACTGTCAACCCGATGCGCTTCGGGCTGCTTAATCTTCAGGTGATTTTATATTCCATGGTTGGTAGTGTGAGCCTTGCGAATCGCGTAGCGCAGCTGATTGGAGCAACTTTTCTTGCAGCATGGCTTGTAGTCGTCTGGAAGAGAAACAGTCAAGACGAACTCGATCTTCTGGACTTGAGTGCGATCGTAATCGCGAGCTTGCTCCCTGTTTATCATCGGTTTTATGACGCGGTTCTTCTCGTGTTGCCTTTGTGCTGGGTATTCGTCTCATTCCGGAAGGCGCGGGTTTTCGGAATCCTCACCCTGCTGTTGATGGTCCCGTTCTTGATTCCCGGGGGAACGCTCCTGCAAACGATGCAAACCAATGGACGCATCCCTTCGACTTTGGTAGGACGCTGGTGGTGGGACACGATTGTGATGCCACATGAAATTTGGTCACTCTTTTTCCTCAGCCTCCTGTTGCTTTACGAAATGGCCGTCCAGCGCAACTTAGGGAGCGACTACAGAATCCGTTTGTAGTATTCGCGGGAATTATTAGTGAAGTCCTTATTCCCGCCATGACCTTTTGAGCGAACAGCCTCCCCTTGCTTTCATCTTCCCCGCCTCCTGAAAAGAATACTCTGGGAGATAACGATTTGTGCGATTGCCTGGCTTCGCTTCGACGGATCGCTTTTGAGCGATTGGGTGGGAAACCGAGAAGGAGATTCGGGGTAAGGCAATCGATGTGAGGTATCTGATGAAGCCTGTTTCGACTTTTAAGGTTCGTCCTCGTTTGCCCGAGCCGCTGCAGCCACTGTTGCGCATCGCCTACAACTTGCGCTGGAGCTGGGATGCGGGCGCGGTTCAATTGTTTCTAAGGCTGGACCGTGATCTTTGGGAAACCTCGGGCCACAATCCAATCGTTCTCCTTGGAAGTATCGACCAGGCCGCTTTGGAAGCGGCGGCTCAGGACGATTCCTTTTTGGCGCATTTAGCCGGAGTCGCAGAAAGGCTCGATCTTTATCTCTCAGGAGAAGGTAGTTGGTATCGCCACGAACATCAGGACGAGGACAAACTGACGGTGGCATATTTTTCTGCCGAGTTTGGCATCGCAGAGTGTCTTTCGATCTTTGCTGGTGGCCTCGGAGTTCTTGCCGGAGATCATCTGAAGGCCGCGAGCGACTTGGGTTTGCCTCTAGTTGGGGTGGGCCTGGCTTACCAGCAGGGATATTTTCGCCAATATTTGAACGCCGCAGGCTGGCAGCAAGAAGCCTTCGAAGACAACGACTTTCACACTTTGCCCATCGCTCTTGTTCCGGATGTGAAGATTCAAGTCGAGCTGCCTGAAGGTCCAGTCACAGCGCGAGTGTGGTCGGTTAACGTCGGGCGGCTGAAGTTGTTTCTACTGGACACAAACATTCCAGAGAATGCATCCCCGTATCGTGAAATTACTCATCACCTTTATGGCGGAGACCTCGACACGCGGATCAGGCAGGAGATTCTATTGGGAATCGGCGGATATCGCCTGCTCGAAGCCCTGGGAATGCAGCCCACGGTTTTTCACATGAATGAGGGGCACTCTGCGTTTCTGGGGTTGGAGAGAATCCTGCGTCTGATGGAGACCAAGCAGCTCTCCTTCCGCGAAGCGCGTGTACTGGCCTCGACCAATCTCATTTTTACTACCCATACCCCCGTGACAGCCGGCCACGACTATTTTTCTCCCGCTCTGATGGACCGTTACTTCTCCAACGTCACTCGATGCCTTGGAATCACACGGGCTGAGTTCCTGGGACTCGGTCGAAAAGATCCAACCAACGATTCTGAAGATTTTTGTATGACGGTCCTGGCTTTGCGCTTGGCCTCGTTCAGTAACGGAGTCAGCCGACTTCACGGCAGCGTCTCCAGGCGCATGTGGAATCCGATTTGGAAAGGTGTACCAGAGTCAGAGGTCCCGATTGGGCACGTGACCAATGGAGTGCATTTCCGTAGCTGGGTTTCCTTCGAAATGAACCAGTTGTATGACCGCTACCTCGGGCCAAAGTGGTGGGAAGAGCCCGCCGATGGGAAGCTTTGGCAGCGAGTTGAGACAATTCCAGCACCCGAGTTGTGGAGTACACATGAGCGCCGGAGAGAGCGATTGGTCGCCTATGCCCGGAACAGGCTCCACGTTCAATTAGCGAGCCGCGGGGCCACTCAAAGTGCCTTGGATGAAGCTGATGAAGCGCTGAACCCGGATGCCCTAACCATAGGGTTTGGACGCCGGTTCGCGTCTTATAAACGTGCCAATCTGCTCATTCGCGACCCGGAACGCCTGTCGCGTCTTTTGAACGATCCGAAACGTCCGGTTCAGATTATTTATGCCGGCAAGGCGCACCCTCAGGACAACGACGGAAAACAATTGATTCAGGCCATCATCAACTTAGCCGCCAGGCCGGAATTTCGACGGAAGCTGGTGTTTTTGGAGAACTACGATATGGCGATTGCGCGCTACATGCTGCAGGGATGCGATGTGTGGCTGAACACTCCACGGCGGCCAATGGAGGCCAGCGGCACCAGTGGAATGAAAGCTCAGGCCAACGGCGTCCTTAATGTAAGCACTCTGGATGGATGGTGGGACGAGGCTTGGCAAATGCGTAACGGAAACGAATCCGACATAGGTTGGGCCATTGGCAAAGGCGAAGTTTACGACGATCTTGCATATCAGGATCAGGTGGAAGCCGAAGCCCTGTATGAACTCCTGGAGCGCCGGATCGTGCCGATGTTCTATGAACGTCGAGCCGATGGGATGCCGTCGAAGTGGATCGCATGCATGAAGTCTTCAGTCGCGACATTGTGTCCGGAATTCAACATGCACCGTATGGTGACGCAATACGCCGATGAGTACTATTTGGTCGCGCACCGTCGCTATCTGAGCCTGGGTGCTGAAGACTCCGCTAAGGCGAAGCACTTGGCATCCTGGTTGAGCAAAGTCGAAACCGCGTGGCCAACGATAAAGGTGGACTCCGTAAAGAATGACGTTTCTGAAATCCGGCTGGGCGAGCGGATTGTAGTATCCGCACGCATCGCCCTGAATGCCCTCACTCCCGAAGACGTTGCTGTGCAAGTTTTGATGGGGCAGGTTGACGCTGAAGGCGAGATTAAGAACTCAGTAGTGATCCCGATGCAATCATCGGGAAGGGATGACTTAGGAATCGATCGCTTCGAAGCTATTATTAAGCCGACAGTTCGAACTGGGCTACACGGTTACTCGATTCGAGTGTTGCCTCAACATCCTGGCTTGATCAGTTCCTTCGTGCCGGAGCTGATTGTTTGGGCTAATCCGTCTGAAAATCAGAAGGAGAATCGGTCTTTTCATCGAGGTGCGGGCGGGATCTAAGACTATGAGTATGAGACAACACCTTTCTGGCTTCTAATGTCGAGTCAGCGCTTCCAGTTCTTCCAGAGTGCGCGGCCAATCCGACCCTAGTAATCGAGATAGCCCTCGATCGGCGAGAACTTTCCCGCCAGTCTGGCAACGCGCACAGTAGTTCGTTTCTTTGTCGGCGTAGCGAATTCGCAGAACCTTTTCGCCGCAGCGAGGACACGGTTCTCCATAACGCCCATGAACTGCCATACCCTTGCGAAATGCTGTTACTTTCTCGGGAAAACTTACTTTCGCCTCGTCTCGTAAGCGATCGATCCAAAGTTGAAGAGTTTGCCGGGCCGCAAGAAACAGACGCTCCCATTCCTCCGGCGTCAGTTTCCGCGTGAGCGAAATTGGCGAGAGTTGCGCTGCGTGCAGAATCTCATCCGAATACGCGTTTCCGACTCCGCTCACAAGTCGCGGATCGGTCAGCGCCCGCTTAAGTGTGCGATTCTCCGACATAAGTGCAGCGCGAAAAGAGTCGAGGCCACTGTTCAAAACGTCGATTCCACCCGGATCCGCATCACGTAAAGATTCCTCGCCACTGGAAATGTGCAACGACGCGCGCCGCTTCGAACCGGCTTCGGTGAGGACAAGAGAACCTTCAGGAAAGTCGAACGCCGCCAGATTTTGGCGGCCTGCGAGTTTGGCGCCTGGGGGACGCCAGTGGAGCCGGCCTGCAATCATCAGGTGGAGCACCAGCCACAGGTCGTTCTCTACGCCGATTGCAATGCGTTTGCCGACGCGCCGTATTTCGCGCACCGGCTGGCCTTCAACGCTCTCTAGCGGAGGTTTGACGGTGCGCAGCAGAAATGGGCTTGCCAGCCGCACCTGCTTGATCGGGTGCCCGATGATTCGTGGTTCGAGGGCACTGATATAAGCGAGGATATCCGGCAGCTCCGGCATGACGATTCAGCATGCCAGTTCGCAGGGACATTTCGCAAGCTCGCTTTCGTGGCATGTCATACCTGCAAGTGAACTTCGTTGGAGGAGGGATTTCAGAGAGGTGATTCCCTTCATGATTTCTCCGCTGCGCGATCGCCGCTTTTGATCGCGTGTCAGCGATCGCGATGGTGTCTGAAAAGTGCCTTGGTTTCCCACACTATCCGGCGACCTCGGCGTATTGCAAATTCTGCCGTGTTCCATATACTGATCGGTACTTTGGGCAGCAACAGGCTGCCTTGATGCCTCACAGTTACACCTTCTTACCGGTACCGGGCGAATCCCGTTCGCCAAAGTTCTCACAAGGAGAGCCAGGATGAAAGAGAAAAGCTTGGAGGACTTGTTGCAGGCCGCCGGGAATCCGGTGACCATGTTGCGCAATTCGCAGATCGGAGCCTACGTTTATCCGGTCGTCCCCTCGGAATATTCAAACTGGCGCGACGAGCAACGCGCCTGGCGAGAGACCGCCGTTCTTTTTGATCAGTCTCACCACATGGTGAATGTGTATGTCGAAGGTCCCGACGCCCTAAAAATGCTCTCGTATCTCGGGACCAACAGCTTCGCAAATTTTCCCGTCAACCGGGCCAAACAATTCGCTCCCTGCAGCTACGACGGTTATGTGATTGGCGATGGCATCCTTTTTCATCTCGAAGAAAATTGGCTGGTGTTTGTCGGGCGCGCGCCGGTTGCCAACTGGATTCAATTCCACAGCGAGACTGGCGGATATAACGTCAAGATCGAAAAAGACGACAGGTCTCCGTCGAACCCGAAGGCGAAGGCGGTCATTCGTACGTGCTACCGCTATCAGATTCAGGGCCCAAATGCCACGCAGATTCTCGATAAACTGAACGGCGGGCCGGTTCCAGAAATCAAGTTCTTCCACATGGATGTCATCAACATCGCAGGACGTAAAGTCCGCGCACTGCGCCACGGCATGGCCGGCGCTCCCGGTTTGGAAGTTTGGGGACCGTACGAGGAGCGTGAGGAAATCCGTGCTGCCATTGTTGATGCCGGCAAGGACTTTGGTCTTCGCGAAGTCGGATCGAGAGCATACGCGACCAACACGCTTGAGTCGGGATGGATTCCGTCTCCTCTTCCCGCGGTTTATACCGGCGAGAAAATGAAGAACTATCGACAATGGCTGCCTGCAACGAGCTATGAAAGCACGGGCTCGCTTGGCGGAAGCTTCGATTCCAACAATATTGGGGACTATTACATGTCGCCGTATACCCTGGGCTACGGGCCATTCGTCAAGTTTGACCACGACTTCATCGGAAGAGAAGCGCTCGAGAAAATGCAAAGTAAGCCGCAGCGAAAGAAGGTGACGTTTGCTTGGGACTCGGAAGATGTCCTCAAGGCGATGGCGTCAATGTTTGATCCCGGAGACCTATACAAGTACATCGACCTGCCGCTATCGAATTATGCCTCGGCGTCGTACGACAAAGTTATGAGCGACGGAAAAACCGTGGGATTCTCGATGTTCAGCGGATACAGCTATAACGAGCGTTCGATGTTGTCGCTCGGCGTTGTGGATTCAGACGTCGAGATCGGCTCCGAAGTCAGAATAGTTTGGGGCGAAGCCGGCGGAGGTTCGCGGAAAACCACCGTCGAACGCCATAAGCAGATTGAAATTCGAGCGACTGTCAGCCCGGTGCCTTACTCCAAGGTCGCACGGGAGACTTATGCGAAAGGCTGGCGCACAGCGCAAGTATGACCAGGAAGTTTACTGATCTTTAATTTGGCCTTGGTGAGCGTGTATCCAGTCGAGGGTTTTATTGAACCCACCGAAGACATAAAAATGCAGTCCGGCGATGCCCAATGGAAGCGCTGAATCTCCTGGATATGTACTCGCCGCGATACCTTTCGCGATACCTCGGATGATCGGCTCGGGGCCGTTTTCGGTGAGCAGCTTCGCGAATGACGGATGTTCAGTCAACACGTGTAGCGAATTTCCGATGCCGCAATGGAGCGCATAGCGGGTTAAGGTGAGTATTCCCGCCGGACCGGCAAGGCCCACACGCACGAGAATATCGATGGCGCGGGCGCGAAGCCCTTGCAACCATTCGATGATGGGCTCGGCTTTGAAGCAAAACTGTGTAATGATCGAAAGCTCCAGTCCGTTGTCGCGTGCGAAATCTATTTTTGCCGCGAGCGATTCATCAAGGATGATGTCGGAGATGTTGGGATTGCCTTCGGGAAAGCCGCTTACGGCCATGCGAGTGACGCCGAGCTTCTGAAATGCTTCAGTCCGCATAACCGCCAAAGTCGAGTCATAGGGACCGGCAGGCTCAGCGCGGTCGCCACCGATGACAAGAATGCGATCAACGCCCGCTTCCTCAACGAGACGCGCGGCAAGCTGTTCGAGCTGTGCCGCGCTCACGATATGGCGCGCGCCGATATGAGGCACCGGAAGTAGTCCGGCGCTGCGCAGCTTGGCCGCAGGCCCGACCATGTTCATCGGATTTGTATTAGGAATCCAGGTGAGAAAAACTTCAGTGCCTGGATCGAGCCGGCTCGCCGCCGCATCCACGACCTTTGACTGACCGGGATTCACTTCAATCGAATAGCCGCGCAACATTTTGGCGACGGATGGGGGATCGGTGGCAATATCTTTCATCAGATCGTGTCGAGTGCGCTGAAAGCAAGTGCTGCATTTCCTCACTTCCACAATTGATTGTCAAGAGGACGCGGTGAGGCATACTGAGGTACAAAAAAGTAACCACGAAAATATTTACGCCTACGTTTTTCGATGAAAAATAAAATCGCATACGCGGTAAGGCAAAACTAGCGGTACCATGCTGCAGAGGTGACCATGCACAGTGAACCAGTCATGGATGTGGCTCATCTGGGCCATCTGGAATTGCTGACTCCAAAGCCGCACGAGAGCTTGCAATTCTTCATCAATGTCATGGGGATGACGGAGACGGGCCGCGAAGGCGATTCGGTCTACCTGCATGCATATGACGACTATGAACGCCACTCATTGAAGCTCACCGCGTCGAAATCGCCGGGGTTGGGCCACGTCGCCTATCGCACGCGTACCCCGCAGGCTCTGGAAAGACGAGTCGCAGCGTTGAAGGGATCCGGCTTCGATATCGGGTGGACGGACGGCGATCTGGCGCACGGTCCCGCGTTTCTCATTCAAGACCCGGATGGGCACAAGATTGAGCTTTATTACGAAACCCAGTGGTATCAAGCTCCGCCGGATCTGAAGCCGGCGCTGAAAAATCAGTCGCAGCGTTTCCCGGCGCGTGGCATCAACGTCCGTCGCCTCGACCACTGGAACGGATTGGCTGTCGATATCCAAGCCAATCGCGAATTTTTCGAAAAGTATCTTGGCTTTCGCTTGACTGAGCAAATCGTGTTGGACGACGGCTCAGAAACTGCCATGTGGATGACCTGCACGAACAAGAGCTATGATTTTGCCTACACCCGTGACCGCACTGGGACCAGAGGACGTTTTCATCATCTGACCTATGCGGTCAATTCCCGGGAAGAAGTGCTTTTGGCCGCGGACATCTGCCTGGAGAATGGCGTCTACATCGAAACGGGCCCGCACAAGCATGCCATTCAGCAGACGTTCTTTTTATATGTGTATGAGCCCGGAAGCAATCGCGTGGAGATATGCAACGCTGGAGCGCGGCTGATTTTGGCGCCGGACTGGAAGCCGATTCGCTGGACCGAGGCTGAGCGCAGGAAAGGCCAGGCTTGGGGCCTCCAGACGATTGAATCATTTCACACCTACGGTACGCCTCCGGTCGAAGTGGTTACGAAGGCATGAACAGGCGGACCAGCAGCGCCGTCGAGTTGTCAAAAAAACCCGAATTCAAAAGGTATAAATTGTGGCTGAGAAGAAAACCGCACTGGTGGTCAGCGCGCACTCCGCAGATTTTGTCTGGCGCGCAGGAGGGGCGATCGCGTTGTATGCCGAGCGTGGCTGGGAAGTGACCATCGTCTGCCTTTCGTTCGGCGAACGTGGCGAGTCGGCGAAACTGTGGCGCGAGCCGGGAATGACCACGGAGAAGGTGAAAGCTAATAGGAAAGAAGAAGCCACACGGGCAGCGGAAATTCTCGGTGCGACCGCGATTTTCTTCGACGTAGGCGACTATCCGATGCGAATCGAAGACAGGGTTCTCTTTGAACTGGCGGCGCTTTACCGCAAGATTCGTCCGGATTTTGTTCTCACCCACGCGCTCAACGATCCATACAATTTTGATCATCTGCTGGTATCGCATGCCGCGCAGGAAGCTCGCATCGTTGCCCAGGCGCATGGACACGAACCCGGCACGCCCGTTATCGGCGCACCGCCTGTTTTTCTGTTCGAGCCGCACCAGCCTGAACAGTGCGAGTGGAAGCCACAGGTTCTGCTCGATATCACTCCAGTCTGGCCGAAAAAATATGCGGCGTTCAAAGAAATGAAGGCTCAGGAACATCTGTGGCAGTACTACGAACGGGTAGCATTGCAACGTGGGGTGCACGCCTCACGCAATTCGAACAAGAACATCAAGTACGGAGAGGCGTATCAGCGCATCTTCCCGCAGGTGACGGAGGATTTGGAATGAATAACCCGGTAGTGATCCGGCAGGTGCAGCAACCGCCGGCGGATGCGGTAGTGGCGTTGGAGAAATTTGGAGTGTCGACGGTGCACGAGGCGCAAGGGCGATGCGGATTGCTCGCCACTTACATGCGCCCGATCTTTCCGGGCGCTGCAATCGCCGGTCCGGCCATTACCGTGTCGCTTCCTCCCGGGGATAATCTGATGATCCACGTTGCAGTCGAGGTTTGCCATCCAGGATGCGTCCTCGTCGTGGCTCCGACGTCGCCTTGTACAGACGGATATTTTGGCGAACTCCTGGCGACTTCTTTGCGCGCGCGCGGTGTGAAAGGATTGGTGATCGACGCAGGATGTCGCGACATTCGATCTTTGACGGATATGCAGTTTCCGGTTTGGAGCCGTGCTGTCAGTTCTCAAGGAACGGTCAAAGCGACGTTAGGGTCGGTGAATGTAGGAGTGGTGTGCGGGGGTGCCTTTATCGAAGCCGGCGACGTAATCATCGCTGACGATGATGGAGTTGTTGTTGTGAAACGTGCCGTTGCGAGCGAAGTGGTCGCCGCGTCGGAACAAAGAATTCTCAAAGAAGAGGCGACTCGTGAACGGCTTGCCCGTGGAGAACTGGGGCTTGATATCTACGGCTTGCGCTCGAAGATCGTGGAACTTGGCATCAAGTATTTGTGAAGCAGGTGGGCTGAAAGAAGATTTCTGAAAGACAAATCACTGATAAGAAGACCGCATGCTTCAGTCCTCGCAAACTCCGATTCCTTGTACGCTCATGCGCGGCGGTACCTCCAAGGGGCCTTTTTTTCTCGCCAGTGATCTCCCCGGCGATATCCAACTAAGGGATCGAGTGTTGCTCGCCGTAATGGGATCGCCCGACGCTCGCCAGATCGACGGGATTGGTGGCGCAGACCCTCTAACTAGTAAAGTGGCGATAGTCTCCCGCTCGTCGCGTACGGGAATCGATGTCGACTATCTCTTTGCGCAGGTTTCCATCGACCGGCCGTTCGTGGATGTGACTCCGAACTGCGGCAACATGCTGGCTGGCGTTGGCCCTTTTGCGATTGAGCGTGGCTTGATTACGTCGCGTGATCCGGTTACCCCCATCAAGATTTATATGGTCAATACTGGAAATATTGCCGTGGCTCATGTGCCTACCCCCGGCGGTGAGGTTGCGTACGAAGGCGAGACTTCCATCGCGGGCGTTCCGGGTACCTCCGCCGCAATTCGCATCGACTTTCTCAATACGGCCGGTTCGGTCTGTGGCGCGTTGTTGCCGACCGGACACTCGATCGACGAAATCGGCGGCGTCGAGGCGACGCTAATCGATAACGGCATGCCAGTCGTCGTACTCCGCGCAGCTGATCTTGGAAAGTCTGGGTACGAGAGTCCTGCCGAACTCGATGGCGATGAGAAATTTAAGTCGCGTCTGGAAGAGATTCGCCTTCTGGCCGGCGAGCGCATGGGGTTAGGCGACGTGCGTTCGAAGGTGGTTCCCAAGATGACGTTGATTGCGCCTCCACGCGACGGAGGAGACTTGGCCACGCGTACCTTCATTCCGCACAAGTGTCACGCGGCGATTGGAGTGTTAGGAGCGGTGACAGTTGGGACTGCCTGCGTGCTCCCCGGTTCAGTCGCCTCCGGTATCGTGTCTGCAACCGAAGGCTTAGTGAAGCGAATCTCGGTCGAGCATCCCAGCGGGGAGTTCTCGTTGGAAATTGAGGTGGAAGACACAACGAGTAACCGACTGCAGGTACGCCGCTCCAGCCTAATTCGAACTGCGCGCGCGCTATTTCGCGGCGATGTGCTCGTGCCAGCGAGCATCTGGAACGGGAGTACAACTAAGTTGATGTAACCCGGGGGTCGAAGATCAAGCTTGCATAGAATCCTACACAAATTATTCAAGTTCCATTCTATTCCGGAACATAAAGCAGGGGGCGCGGCTTTTGCGATTTCCATAGCTAAACAAAAACCATTTCAAACAACATGCTGGTGATATATAAGCAAAGTACTCGCTACATATTGCTTCGACTAACTCACGCGTGATTGCCATATGCTAACTTGGTTTAATTTATAAGTTGGAGAAGTGACTATGGCAAGCAGTCTCATCTTAGGAGCAAATACAATCTTAGCCAGCCAAATAGCCGCTGGGCTATTGGCATCAACCCAGCAGCTTATCACTTGGATGCTAGAAGACCTAGACCCGCGCATTATCGAGGAAGTGCTGAATGTAGTTCAGGAAAGCCTGTCCCGCATCCCGGACGATCACAAGCCGGAGTTGAACAACTCGTGGAAAGAGCGATTGAAATTGGTCCAGCGGCAGGCCGGTCATGAGGGCAATATCAAGGCAGAGGAAGTGTGGTTGTTCGGAGGAGCAAATAAGCTGCCCGGACTGACGGGAAAGAATTTTGGAGCTGATTCACTGAGGTTTTCATTTTCTTTGCTTGCGACTACTGAAGTGAGGGTGCTGAACTACGTGGGATCGATCTACGACTACTCCCGTGAAAACCCTGCTCGAGATGGCGTCCTGCAATTGTCGGATGAAGAGCGCCTAGTCAGTAGCTTTTGTGCTGAGCATAATATACGCGCTCGGTTTTTCCTAACCTCATGGCTTGTTGGTGCGCATTGCGTGGCTCATGACTCCGGACAGGGGATAGACCGGTTGCTTCATGCTCTGGATGAATTGACTGCCGAAATACAGGAGCGCTCGCCTGAGTACTTCGATTTTCAGGTGTTGCGGATTTACGCTTCCGAGAATGCGACCGTGAATCTAGTCCACATGTATCATGCCGTACAGCTAATGTTGCAAATCTCGGTGGCAGAAGAGATCAGTGATACTCCTTGCTGCATTGTCAGCGCCGTGGAGACCTCTTGGACTGATTTGTGTGGGCTGCTCGGTGAGATTTATGGATTGAGCGTGCTCTCCGTTCATAACCAAGAAGAATTGAACGTCATTGACCATCTTTTGTGCGATCAGTGGGGTGGCGAAGAAGTTGCATGGGCCGGGCAAAAGGCAGTGAGATATCGGGATGGCAACGCACCGGCAGAATTGCAAATCGACCGGGAAACGCTAGCGGCATTTCTGTCTTCCATTCACCAGAAACTTGTAAAGATACGAGTGGCGCGCGATGAGCGCGTTTTGGTCCTTCCTGGCACAATGCAGAAAAAGACTATTCCAAGAAATGGGAGCGACTTGACTTACTATATTGCAGGCACCCAAGGTGAATACATTGTTGTGCTCAATGCGCTGGGACAACCAATTGATTATTGGTATCGCCTGATTGATGTATTAATAAAGTCCTATCACATTATCATCTGGGAAACACGCTGGCTTACTTCGGGCTCCGAGTTTTTGCGACTAAGTGACCAAATCGATGATATAGAGACAATTGTAAGACAGGAAAAGATAGAGTCATGCCACTTGGTGGGCTGGTGTACTGGTCCCCAAACTGCGATCGAATTTTACCTGCGCCAGCCCGATCCTATCTTAGACATGGTGTTTCTTAGCTGTGGTTTCGGAATTACTGATCATCCCGAACTGGAAACGCCTTACAGTAGGTACATGGAAACGTTGTGCCGGGCCATGATCGAGAATCCTGTTATAACCAGCACCATCCAACGTTCTTTGTCCGTGCCACTGGCGAGTGGAGCCAGACTTGGCGACAGCGATGCCAAGGCTCGTGCGGTACAGGTTTTGTCGCTAACAAACATACACTTGCGTAATTCCGTGTTGGCGCCATTTCGCACCGACACCAGTACCTTCAACTATGCGCAGCAGCTTATTGATTTAGCGTCATATCGTACCCTCGATCACGCTGCGAGAGTACATGTCCCCGTCCTTATTATTGGCTGCGAATATGATCAGGTGGCTGCGGCAGCAAAGTCGAAAGTAGTAGCTAGGCTATTTACTACTAGCCGGCACGTGGAATTGCCGGGAGCTACTCATTACTCGTTCTATGATCGGTCCGAGCAAGTAGCTGGGATTATAAAATGTTTTTTTAAAGAATCACAAGCCATTGCGTGTCGCAAAGATGCCGCAGTTGGTGTTGGACAATAAGTTGTCTGCGAAGTTGACCTACTTGCTGTTAATCGACGATATACTAGTTGCGAATGTCCTACGGCCCAGCAATCGGCCGTGCCAGCCGCTTAATAGGCGCAACTGCTTTGGCGGCAGGTGAGTGTGAAACGAGGTCGCTCAGTTGTGCAATCGTCGAAGCTGTGAATAACTGGCTCAGCGGCAGCGCCACTCCTAATTCGTCAGTGATTCGCGCAATCACCTGTGTGGCCAGCAGCGAATGGCCGCCGATCCGGAAGAAGTCATCGTGGATTCCTATACGATCCAGTCCCAATGTCTGCTCCCAAATGGTAACTAGCTTTTGTTCAATCGCATTGCGCGGTGCCACATATGCTGGTTTTTCAGCCAACGTGTCAAGCTGACAAGCGAGAACCTTGAGTGCCTTCTGGTGCACCAATCCATCTGAATCTCGGGGAATGTTTTCGACGCGATCAAATTTCTGAGGTACCATCAACTCCGGCAACCGCTCTCGCAGCCATGCCTGGGCAGCTTCAACGTTGAAGTCTTCACTTTCAGCTACAACAACGAAAGCTCTGACATCGCTGCTTAAAACCAGAACAGCCGCATCCAGGATTCCTTCATAGCCCTGCAACGCACACTCAATTTCGCCTGCCTCCACGCGTACACCTGAGACCCAGCCTCGTCTGTCGCGGCGTCCACAAAATTGCAGGCTGCCGTCGGCACGTCGCCAACCGAATTCGCCACTTCGGTAGATGTTGATGTCATTTACTTTTGCATCGCGCTCTGCCAGAAACACCGTCTTCGTGTTCTCCAGCAGATCATGGTCGCCGAATCCCAGACACTTTCCACCAATATAAAGTTCACCCACGATATTTTGCGGTAACGGCTGCCTCTGGTCATCCAGCAACCACAAGCACGTCTCCCCAGCAAGATAATCAGCGATTGTGGTGTTTTCCTCGGCCAACGAATAAAGCGCCCAGCAGCCGAATGTTTCGTTGTTTCCGCGAGATCGGTAGACCTTGTTCAAAACTTCCGGCATCAGATTCTGCTTCAGTTGCTCCAAATCAATTCCCTGATCGTCGGAAAAGATGATCGTTCTTACTGTCTTAAGCCCCCAATTGAACTCTCTGGCCAAACTTACCAAGTCATCGGCCTGAGGGTGCAGTACAGTCACCTTTTCGTCGCGCAGTATCGACGCTAGTTCGCGAGGGGTATATTCGTTGCCCAGATCGACGAGCGTCGTTCCGATTGCAAGGCGCCGCAGCAGTTCTGGAATTGCGCCATCCTCCCCTGGGAGTTTCACGCTCAGGCCGACGCGGTCGGTCTCCTGAATTGCCACCGTACCCTCAAAAAACCTTGGCAACAGCGCGCTGTATGGAACAGCAACGCCCTTCGGCTTTCCCGAGGGATCCGACTGGTACAACACAACAGCTTCGCCAGTCTCGACGATGTTGCACTCATCAGTTGCTGCCTGCGCGAGGGGCGCTGAATCGTTCGCCACACCTGCAAAAATAACGCGTACTCCGGTTTGCCGCACACGCTCGCTACTCCCCGCGTCCGTAATTGCCCACTCTGCACCCGCATCTTTGAATATGAATTGCATGCGGGCGACTGGCTCTTCAACATCAACTGGCACGGCAACCGCACCTGCTTTAAATATTCCGAGGAGTGCGACGACCCCTTCAATTGCATTGCTCACGCAGATACCTATCCGTGCGCCGGCTGCAATGCCGTGCGTACGCAGAACTTTTGCCAGTTGCTGCGCCCGTTGCTCCAAGTCGGCATAAGAAAGCCTCTGGCCGTTGCTGATAATTGCCATTTTTGTCTCAACGCGCGCGTGCCCCACCAGTCGACTTAGGAATCCTTCATCAGTTTCCGCTGTGGATAGAGACGCAGACCAACCCACGCCTAGCTTGTCCATCTCCGCTTCCGGAATCATGCGCGCCTCGGCAATAGGCCTGTCCGGCTCAGCCATAAGCCTCCGGATTAGAAATGTGAAGCGATCGGCGAACCGGATGATGGTAGCTTGATCAAAAAGCTCGCTACTGTATTCGAAACTTGCTTTCACCACATCTCGAGATTCGGTCACAGCAAAAGTGAGTTCGAATTTTGCCGTATCACTGTCTACATCCGTTAGGTGGAGGTTCGCTGAACCGAGTTGCAAATCCAGCATAAATTCATTCTGATGCGAATACATGGTTTGAAAAAACGGGGTTCGGCCAAGATTGCGTTGAGGTGAAAGCTCCTCAACGAGCTTCTCGAAAGGCAAATCTTGATGGGCATAGGCATCAAGCGTGGTTTCTCTTGCTTCCTTGAGCAATTGGCGGAAGGTGACGCCGTCGGTAAACCTTGCTTTCATCACCATCGTGTTGACAAAGAATCCGATCAAGCTCTGGGTCTCGGTGCGCGTGCGTCCAGCGATAGGCGATCCGATGAGAATCTCTCTTTGTCCAGTGTGGCGGAATAGGAGAGCCTGAAAACCCGCCAATAAGACCATAAATAAGGTGGCGCCCTGCTCCTGCCCAAACTGCCGTAAGGCTCTTGTAAGACTTGCCTCGAGGTCGAAGTAGTATCGTGCGCCCCGGTTGCTTGAGGCTTGGCGGTGTGGGCGGTCGGTAACTAAATCCAATTCTGTTTGCACTCCATCGAGCTGGCGTTTCCAATAGTCGAGATGGAATTGCAGAGATTCGCCGCTGAGATGCTCCTGCTGCCAGGCTGTGTAGTCCACGTACTGGATAGGCAGTTCAGGAAGTGGCGAGGGCTTGCCCTGAGTGAATGCGTTGTACAGTGCGGCAAGTTCTCGCACCAGGACTCCAACCGACCAGCCGTCAGAAATAATATGGTGCATGGTCAGCACTAGCTGATGGTGCTGTTCTGCCAAACGCATCAGCGTAACCCTAAGCAAAGGTCCGCGACGGAGATCAAAGGGCTTCTTCGCCTCGTCACGCGAGATTTCGTCCGCTTTAGCCTGGCGTTCCTGTTCGGGAATCGACTGCAGATCGAGAAATTGCAGCGCCAGCGTCGCCTCTGAGTCGACGACCTGCTGCGGTTCCCCCTGATTGGCATCGAAACGAGTGCGCAACGATTCATGGCGTCGCACAATTTCCTGCAAGCCTTTCTCCAGCGCATCTACATTGATCGGGCCCTTTATCTCCACTGCCCCGGGCACGCTATAAGTAGCATCGCTGGGCGTCAATTGGTCGAGAAACCATAAACGCCGCTGGGCAAAGGACGCAGGAAAAACAAAAACCTTTTGCGGATTAACTTGCTCGGCATCAATCTGGTTCAGAGCAGGAGTTGACGTCATAACCTATCCTTGGATACGCCATCGTTTCTCTACGCGTATTTGTAGTAGTTAAGAGTAAGAGCCGCACTTACGCTTTACTTGATATAACTCGGATACCTCACAAGTCGAGGTCCGGAGGATAGAACGGTAAAAATAACTGCCTTTGTTTGGCATCAGTCCCCAATAAATATAGGGATCCAGCCAAACATTTATTTTAATTAACCTAACTGCCGGGGGAACAGTCTGCGTGGCCCAGAGACAAAAACTCCCCACTCAACCAATCGGGACCGTCTGCACGTTACGACTCTAAAGCATGCACGTTAAGTTGTTTGTCCGATTCGCGTGCCGAACGTCCGAGTTAGAGCTGGTTGCAACGAGGCGTCTATTATAGGTACAAGCGCTAAACGTAGATCCATTCGCGCAAGTCTGTTACGAAATCCGAACATTTATGTAATGAAGAAGGCGGCATTGATCTAAGTATTTATCCAACAGCCTATTCATTGGAAATATCGTGATAGTGCACGTTCTGTTTACGATTGATGTGTAACTATGGGTTTAGAAGCTGGATGATCGGAAGGATTTCTAATTAATTCGGTTGCAAATTGCGCAAGTGTATAGTTGTTGGGTACTGTCTTAACACTGTGTTAAGACAGTACCCAACTCTTGCCTGTCACCTTTATTTTGCCGGGGATTCATCCAAGCCACGATACTTCAACATCGCCTTCGAATTTGGCAGCACCCCGCGCCACGCCTCGTACATCTTGGCGAGGTCCTCCGTATTGCCGCGGGATAGAACCATCTTGCGGAAGCGATCACCATTGGCACGGCTGAGTTCCCCATGTTCATTGAACCACTCGTAGGCATCGTCGGCGAGCATCTGAGTCCAGAGATAAGCGTAGTAACCTGCGCTGTAACCTCCTTGCCAGATGTGGCTGAAAAATGTGGATCGATAACGAGGCGGGACGTAACTTACATTCAGGTGAGTCTTGTCGAGCGCCTGCTTTTCGAACTCATCCGGATTCTGGAGCGGAGCCTGCGGAGTGAGGAAATGCCACTGCATATCGAGTTCGGCTGCGGCAAGCAGTTCGGTCATGTCGTAACCTTTGTTGAAAGTGGCGGCTTTCCTGATCCGCGCGGCGAGTTCCTCCGGCATAAGAGCGCCGGTCTTGTAGTGCCTTACGTAATGGGCAAAGATCGATGGATAAAGGGCCCAGTGTTCGTTGAACTGCGAAGGAAATTCTACGAAGTCACGAGCGGTCGAGGTTCCGGCCAGAGTGGGGTATTTGGCATTGGAGAACATGCCGTGCAATGCATGTCCAAACTCGTGGAACATCGTAACCACGTCCGTGAAACTGATCAGGGCAGGCTCGCCTTCGGCGGGCTTAGGCAGGTTAGCGACGTTGTAGACGACGGGAGTGTTTCCAAGTAAGCGGGACTGGCCTACGAATTCCGACATCCAGGCGCCGCCGTTCTTGTTGTCGCGTTTGAAGTAGTCGCAATAGAAAATTGCCAGGTGCTTCCCGTCCGCGTCAAACACCTCGTAGACACGCACGTCCGGTTGGTAGACAGGGATATCATGCCGCTCTTTGAATGTGATGCCATAAAGCTGAGTGGCAGCGTAGAAGACGCCATTCTGCAATACATTGTTCAGCTCGAAGTAGGGTTTCACCTCGGCATCATCTAAATCGTAGCGGGCTTTACGAACCTGATCGGCGTAAAAGTTCCAATCCCACGGCTGGAGTTGGAAGCCACCTTTCTGCGCGTCGATGATATCCTGAATGTCCTTGGCTTCATGAGCCGCTTTTTCGGTGGCGGCAGGAACGATAGCATCCATGAACCGCAAAGCCGCTTCAGGTGTTTTCGCCATCTGATCTTCAAGCTTCCATGCGGCGAAACTCGGAAAGCCGAGCAATTTTGCTTTTTGGGCGCGAAGCTGCGCGAGATGAGCGATGGTATCGCGAGTGTCGTTGGCGTCGCCGCGTTCGGTGCGGTTCCAAGAGTGCTCGAAGATCGCCTGCCGGGTAGCACGGTCGCTGAGCGAAACGAGGTCGGGCTGCTGAGTAGTATTTTGAAGTGGAATGACAAACCCTTCGACTTGGCGGCTCTTGGCGGCTTGCGTGGCGGCAGCAATGCGAGCCTCGGAGAATCCGGCAAGGGCGGCTTTATCGGTCGTGCTGTAGGCGCCCTGCTTGGAAGCGGCGAGAATTTTATTGGTATAGGTGTTTGAAAGTGCAGAGATCTCTTCGTTAAGTCTTCGGAGTTCAGTCTTGTCGGCTTCGGAAAGATTGGCTCCGGCATGCACGAAATTGTCGTAGTAGCGCTCCACCAGACGGAGAGATTCGGCGTCAAGTCTTAGCGCAGCGCGCTGTTTGTAAATGGCAGCTACGCGAGCGAAAAGTTTCGTGTTGAGAAAAATGAAGTCGTGGTGAGCGGCAAGTTTAGGGGCTTCAAGAGTCTTCACCTTCTGAAGAGTGTCATTCGTATTCGCCCCAGTGATTCCGTCAAATACCGTCATGACGCGATCAAGCAGCTGGCCCGTCTTCTCCATGGCCACGATCGTGTTGTCGAAGGTGGGAGGGGCAGAATTGTCGGCGATTGCCTGTACTTCGGCCTGTTGCACGGCCATGCCGGCCTCGATGGCGGGCTGAAAGTCTTCGTCCTTTATCTTGTCGAATGGCGGAGCATGAAAAGGCAGCGTGCTGGGCGAAAAAAATGGGTTGGAAGGACCAAAATCCGCGGCTGCGGCGAGCGCAGGATTGGCGGAGGGAATCGCGATAGCTCCGGTTACGATCATAATATTCAAGAATAACAGGGTAATGTTCGAGGCGTTAAATCGGGTGAGGGTCATATATTAGAAGTTCCTTGGCGGCTCGACTGCAACAATCCGCCGGTTATGAAAGCACGTTGGAGAGCCATCGGACGCTCTGTTTGCGCCGGAAGGATCGAAATGTTTGCGTTCGAATCAGGCAATGTCCCGATATGCTGGGCGCTGCATGACTCGGCGCACACTGTCCAGGAAAGAGAAGACAGCGGCGGCCCGTTCGTTCTTGCGCCATGCCATGTAAAGTTCGATTTTGACCTCAGGCTCACTCAGCCGGATCGACACCAGATCGACACCGGGAACCGAATGATTAGCGTTCGCTCCAACTCCCAGCAGAATCGCCTTGCCCGCCGCGACCATCAGCGCGCCGGCTTCTTCATCCTCGACATGGGTTACGGTAAGATGTGACCTCAAGCCTTGCCTGCTGTACAGCCCCAATATTTTGTCGTACAGCCAACTGGAGAAACTACGGTCAAAAATGATCGACGTCTCGCCGGCAATGTCTTTCGCTCTCAAAAATCTGCGTTTTGCCAGGCGGTGCATGGCTGGAAGGACGACGACAAACTCCTCTTCGAACAGCAATTCACAATCCAGGTGAGCGTGGTCGATGGGGGGACGGAAAAAGCCAATGTCAATTTCTCCGTTTCGCAGCGCCTCATTTTGCAGGCTGGAGCAGAGGTCCTTGCGCTGCACGTCCAATGCGGGGAAGCGCTTACAGTGCTCCGCTACGGCCGCGCTGAGCACGCCTCCCAGACGGGAGGGAATGCCAATCTTAATGGTGCCGCATTCTCCTTCATGAGCGTGGCGAGCCGCTTCCATTGCATGTCCGGCCTGCGCCACAAGCTTTCTCGCTTCTTCGAGAAAGACGCGGCCCTCCTTAGTCAAGGCCACGCCCCTTTTATTGCGCAGAAAGAGGGCAACACCAAGGTCCTCTTCCAGTTGTCGGATCTGGCGGCTGAGGGGCGGTTGCGCGATGTGCAGTTGCTGCGCTGCTCTGCTGAAGTTGAGGCACTCAGCAACCGCTATGAAGTACCGAACATGACGGAGTTCCACGGCGAGCAATTCTATACCCTTTGGGTATGCTTCCGAACTTCTTTTCCACTCGACGAACCATAAGCAGAGATTCCGTAAAACAAAACACCCTCACAGCTCGACTCCTACTGCCAGCCTCGGGCGACCCCGATGAGTCGTTGTAAAGATCAGTAGCGTTCATACCTCTTGAGTATCGTTGTCAAACGAAAAAGGTAAAAGCATATGAAGCGTGGGATGCGAAGAAGACGTGTACAATCCCTGAGCGCCAGACCCATATGAATCCTGCGGAGGAGTCCAATTCGAGCCGCCTGCCGAACAAAGCAGACTGGACTCGCATTGCGAACAGCGCGCAATTTCGGCAACTGCTTGCCGTCAAGAGATCTTTCATTCTTCCGGTTTTCGTTTTCTTTCTTGCATATTATTTGCTGCTTCCCGTGCTTGTCGGCTACGCACCACGACTGATGTCTACCCGGGTTGTCGGAACCGTGACCGTGGCGTACCTGTTTGCGCTCTCTCAGTTTGTCGTGGGATGGACCATCGCATGGTTGTACCTGAGGGCTTCCTCCAGATTCGATAAGCTCGTCCAAGATTTACTAGAGCACGAGGGCCACATCAGAGGAGAAAGATAATTGCCCGCATCTCTGGTTGTTTTCTTTCTGTTTGTCGCCGCAACGTTAGGAATTACCATTTGGGCTGCGAGGCACTCTCACGGAGCCAGTGCATACTTCGCTGCTGGACGGCAGATCACCGCATGGCAAAACGGATTTGCCATCGCGGGAGACTTCATGAGCGGGGCGGCATTTCTCGGCATCGTCGGACTTATTTCGCTGCAAGGCTTTGATGGTTTTCTTTACTCCGTCGGCGGAATCATCGCCTATGTGACGGTTCTATTACTGATCGCCGAACCGCTGCGCAATGCCGGTAAGTACACCATGGGCGATGTGCTTGCATACCGTTTCCGGCCGCGACCGGTGCGGGCGCTGGCCGCTCTAAGTACGCTGACTATTATTACCGGGTACATGATCGCGCAGATGATTAGCGCCGGTGCGCTGGTGAACTTGCTGCTTGCGGGCTCGGGGATTAGCTATAACACAGCGGTCACCGGATTTGGCGTTCTGATGATGATTTACGTCGTCTTTGGTGGGATGCTGGCGACAACTTGGGTTCAAATCGTTAAGGCTGCGCTGTTGTCGAGTTGCATGGTGGTGATTGTCGTATTGGTGCTGGCGCATTTTGATTTCAATCTCGGCAAGTTTTTTTCCGCGGCCAGTCGTGTGACTTATCACCAGCAGGGGCAATTGGTAGTTATGGATTTCCTTCGGCCCGGTTTGCGCTACAAACCTCCGCACGGACCCCTCGACCTGATTTCACTGGGACTCGCCTTGCTTTTCGGAACGGCTGGGCTGCCTCATATCCTGATGCGCTTCTACACCGTTCCCGATGCCAAAACCGCGCGTGAGAGTGTTGTATGGGCGATGGTCCTCATCGGAAGCTTCTTTGTGATGACCTCGGTGGTTGGGCTCGGCGCGGCTTCCATCGTCGGGCCGGACTACATAGTTGCTCATGGCGGCACCAACATGGGAGGGCCGCTGCTGGCGCGATCACTGGGAGGCGAACTTCTTCTGGCTGTGGTGTCAGCGGTTGCCTTCGCAACAATTTTGGCGGTGGTTGCAGGATTAACCATCAGCGCCTCGACTTCTTTTGCTCACGATTTCTGGGTCAACGTCATTCATCGCGGTGTCGAACGCAGATCAGGCGAAACTGTGCTGGTAGCGCGGATTGCCGCACTCGGCGTTGGAGTGATGTCGATACTAATTGCAATTGTTCTGGGTCCCGCGGCGAACGCAGGCATTCTTGCAACTCTGGCCATGGCCGTGGCAGCCTCCGCTAATTTTCCGGTTATCCTGCTTTCGATTTTCTGGCGACGATTTAACACCGCGGGGGCGGTTGCCGGTTTATCTGTGGGATTGCTGGCCTCAATTGGTCTCATCTTGATCAGCCCAACATTTATGGGGATCGATGCTCCGGAGGCCGCAACGGCGGCTCGTCATCTGATTCAGGCACAAGCGTGGTTTCCACTGGAAAACCCCGGACTTCTTAGTGTGCCTCTCGGTTTTGTGAGTGCGATCATCGGAACGCTATTAAGCCGTGAACCCGGTTCCGAATCAAAATTCAACGAACTGCTGGTTCGCGCGAATACGGGTCTGGGAGCAGAACAGTCTGTGGCAAACTGAACCAAGTCTGTCCTCAGCGATACTTTGGCGGGTTCACCGACTGATCCATTCCCATACACTTTTGCCCGCCCTTTGCCACCTTCACACGAATGAGTCGCGGACTGTTTGCCGCAAATGCTTCTGTCAGGGCAGCCTCGAGATCTCCGGGTCGATCGACTTGCCGTGCCGTCATGCCATAGCCCTGAGCTATTTTAACAATGTCGATGTCAGGAATATCCATCCCCGGGACATTTCGCGCGACCTGGGTAAAATCGCAGAATCCCTTGAGGGCTGAATAGTCTGAATTTTGCAGTACGATCGTAACTACCGGAACATTCTGCTGCACTGTAGTCCACAGCGCTTGAATCGAATATTGTATGGAGCCATCTCCAATTGGGCAGACCACCCGCCGATCCGGATGAGCTAACTGCAAGCCCGTTGCAAGGGGTAATCCAAATCCCAAAATACCGCTTGGTACGGAATAATACGACTCTGGCTCATCCAGCATGAGATGGTGATCAAGGTCTCCCTTCGAGGACGGGCATTCTTCTGAGATCACCACACTTTTGGGCATCACTTTATTCAACATGCTGAATAGGTAAGCAGGCGTGATGGGGTCTTCCGGCGCAGGCTCAGGAGGTGCAGTGCGTTTGATTGTCGCGTTAGATGTTCGTGGCTTCGCATGATCACGAATGTATTCAGCCGCTATTTTGACGTTTCCGACGATACTGCTGCCGGTTAATGCGGCGGCGGCTCGCTCGGGCGAGTTCGTGAACTGAAACAGCTTTGTCCCCGGCTTAACTGGATTTCCCGGGACGTACGAGTAATAAAGAAAAACAGGAGCCCCCAACACAACCACCATGTCATACGCGGAGAGCTGATCGGCTAGTGGTTGCTGTGCAGGAAGCAGGCCGCCGCGAAAAAGGCGGTGCGTGCGCGGGAACGTCCAACGCGGAGGAATGGGATTCTGATACACGTCCGCGTCCATGTGCTCCGCTAGAGCGATCACTGCGTTCCACGCTCCGTCTTCCTCGATTTCAGCGCCGGCCACGATGGCTGGATTCGCGCTTGAGTCCAGCGCCCGAACCACTTCGTCCAGCGCAGAGGGATCAGGCATGACGGTCTTCGTTACCTTGCGCACCGATAGCGGCGAACAGGGTTGCATCCAGTCATCCATTGGAATGGAAATGAAGACCGGTCCCATGGGCGGCTGCATCGCAAGAAAATATCCCCGAGCTATTGCAGCAGGCACATCTTGCGCGCGGAGTGGCTCGTAAGCCCATTTGACATAGGGCTTCACCACGTCCACGGCCCGGCTGACCAAAAATGGTTCCGCCAGCACATGGCGGCGATCCTGTTGTCCTGTTGTCACCACCAGCGGAGCATGACAATAGTGGGCATCGATGAGCGCTGAGAGTCCATTGCCCACGCTGGCAATGGAATGCAAATTCACGAACGCAGCTTCTCGCCGGCCGATGGCATAGCCGATCGCCATACCTGCGGCAACGCGTTCGTGCAGCGCGAGGACATATTTGAAATCGGCTGGCATGTCGCGCAAGAACGGTAATTCGGTGGATCCAGGATTCCCGAATATCGTCGTCATCCCCAAATCGCGCAGGACCTGATAGGTAACATCTCTTACCGTGCTTACCATGTGTTCGCCGTCGCCCTATGACATATCAGTCCGACGCGGAAGTTATATCACTACATCTCAAGGCAGAGTTAGCGAGTCGATTTGCCGCAAGAGTTGAAGTGGCCATCGCTCGAGTCTGAAAACCGTTTGCTATGATGCAGCGGCATGAATTCCTCGAAGCGTTACGAGCGCACGCTGGTTGCAATTCTGTTCTTCACCTGGGGTACGGTTTTTCTTGATCGCATGTCGCCCCTTTATCTTGCGCCTTATTTCGCTCCGGAATTCCACCTGAGCCACGCACAGATCGGTACGCTGGCTTCGGTGTTGGCCATTACGTGGGCGGCTTCCACGTTTTTCTTTGGCGCACTGTCGGATCACGTGGGCCGCAAACGAGTGCTGATTCCTGCTGTATTTATTTTCTCGATACTTTCCTGGATGACGGGACTGGCACACAGCTTTCATCAACTGTTGTGGATTCGAGGTTTGATGGGCCTGGCGGAAGGACCAACATGGTCGATCATGACAGCCTTGATCGAAGAATCATCAGCGGTGCAGCGGCGCGGGCGAAACATCGGATTTGTGGTGAGCGCTGCCGCGCTCGTAGGCTTGGCAGCAGCACCCGTGCTAACCACTCAGGTGGCGGCGCGTTGGGGATGGCGTTCCGCATTTTTCCTCGCCGGCGTTCCTGGTTTCTTGATGGGAGCGTTGATCTGGAAATTTGTGAAAGAGCCGGCTCATAAGGAAAACGAGAGCCATGAAAAACCGACGTTGCGGGATTATGTTTCCCTCTTGCATTATCGCAACATGTGGCTCTGCTGCCTGGGAGCAACTGGTTTCATGTCTTGGCTGTTCGCGCTGAATGTGTTCGCTCCGCTCTACATCACGGAGGTCGCGCACCAGCCTGCGACTACAGCTGGCCTGTTGCTGGGAGCCACCGGGCTGGGCAGTTTTTTCCTTGGTTTTCTATTGCCCTCACTCTCTGATCGAATCGGCCGCAAGCCGGTTCTTCTGGTCTCAGCTGCACTGTCCGCCCTTATTCCTCTCGCGTTCTTGGTTCCTGTTCTATATGTATATCCGTTCCTGCTGGCGGCCATTGTATTCGTCACAAATTCGGGCCAGGGCATGGCGAGCCTTCTCATGGTGCTGGTTCCGACGGAGAGCGTTCCGCCTCAGTTCCGCGCTACCTCGATCGGTCTTGCCACTCTCGTTGGCGAAATCTTTGGCGCCACGGCGGCTCCAATCGTTGTGGGCAATCTCGCGGAAAAATATGGCCTGTCGTTAAGCATGTGGATGGCGGCGCTCGGGAGCGCAGTCGTGTTTGTCGTCGCCCTGTTCCTTCGGAAGACTGACCAACGTCCGGAATCGACTGACGGCTCGCCGCGGTTTTCTCAATAAGGCTGGGTTGAGGCAGGACTTAGAAGCTCTGCCAGCAGGCACCTCCACCGGCGCGGAGCTGCTGCTATACCCATTTGGTATGACCATCCTACCAAAGATGTATTGGACAGTTTTTTCCTTTCAAACGATGCTCACGATCCATAGTGGCGTTCCAGTTTGGGCGCATTTCTGTCTAATCGAAGCTAGCCGTTGTTCAGGCTAAGCTGCGAGTGGGTAAACTGGTTCTCGGAGAATATGCAAGCTCGCAGGCAACAGCGTAGCTCTTGGGCTACGCAGTTTTGCTTTTGTGGTGCTGCCTGTTGTTGCTCGTGATAGGTCAACCAAGCTTGAAGAGGGAAAAGTCATGAGGCAGCGTTCCATGTTGAACGTTTGGTTGGTGGTGGTAACGGCGGTCTGTCTGGTTCCTCACGCATTAGGGCAAGCCACTCTTAGCTTCGCTCAGTTAAACGGCACCGTACAGGATACCAGCGGCCGGATCGTCGTCGGAGCCTCGGTTAGTGCGCGCAACCTCGGCACCAATCAAAGCTACGCAGCCACTACGAACAGCTCGGGCTACTACGTAGTACCCAATCTCCCTCCGGGACAATACGAGCTTACTGTGCAGGCGACGGGCTTCGGCAAGTCCGTGGAGACTGGTTTCACTTTGACGGTCGGTCAGACCGCGACGCTCGACGTAACTTTGAAAGTCGCGGGCGTCGGCGAATTGGTCACGGTAACGACTGAGGCGCCGCCAGTGGAAACCAGCCGCACCGAAATCAGCCAGGTGATCGACGCGCCGCAGATTCAATCCCTACCAGTAAACGGCCGGCAATTCGTGGATTTCGCGTTGCTCACACCAGGTGTCGCGACAGGCAGAACCAGCATTCAATCCACCTTCACCGAGCCGGATATCACCCGCATTTCCTTCGGTGGCATGCGCGACTTGAGTAATGCCGTCACCGTCGACGGCGCAGACTACATCGACGAAGGCACAGGTTCGCAGCGGGCCACTCCGTCGCAGGAAGCTGTAAGTGAATTCCGAGTCGTGAACAACAGCTTCGGAGCCGAGTATGGGCGCGCGCTGGGCGGAATCGTCAACGTGGTTACCAAGTCAGGTACGAATGACCTACATGGTTCGCTATACGGTTATCTTGGCAACAAGGCTGCTAACTCGCGCTCTCTTCTGCAAACCGCACAATACGATCAGTATCGCCGGGGCCAGTTCGGAGGCACGTTGGGTGGGCCGATCCAGAAGGATAGGACTTTCTTCTTCGCCAATTACGAGGGGCAGAGGCTCGGAGAATCGCCGACTTATCCGAGTACGTTGATCGGTAATTTGGCCGTATTTGATGCGGCGAAGATCGCCCTGGGCCTGCCGCCGGAGAATTTGAACACCCTGAAGACGCTGGATAACGATAACGGATTCGCCCGCTTCGACGAACAAATCAACATGAACAACCGGCTCACCATTCACTACGGAGTGATCGACGCCCGCGATATGAACGTGCTGGTCGGAGATACGCTTGACGGCGGCGGAATCGGTGCGCCCAGCGATGGACATAACACCTTCCTGCGCGATCAGTCTCTGGTCGGCACTGTAAATACGCTGGTCAAACCGAATGTGGTCAATACGTTTCTCGTGCAGTACGCGAGGCGCCACTATAACTTCCCCGCGACCACCGGCCAGCCGAATCTCGACTTGCCCAACGAGCTTTCGTTCGGTCACAACTTCGGCACTTTCGACGCCCTCGATGAAAGCCGGCAACAGATTTCGGACAGCATTGCGTGGATCAAAGGCACTCACTACTTGAAGGCTGGCATCGACGCGAACTTCATCCAGAATTTCGTGATCTGGCCCGGCTTCACGCCCATGCGCATTGTCTTGCCGGGCGATAACTGCCTGGTGGATTTTGCCAACTATGTGAATCCGACGGCCGATGTTCCCGGCGTACCCGGCCCGCCATGCC
This sequence comes from uncultured Acidobacteriaceae bacterium, assembly GCA_964407505.1. GTDB lineage: Bacteria > Acidobacteriota > Terriglobia > Terriglobales > Acidobacteriaceae > Sulfotelmatobacter. The sequence goes on from CAYOVU010000162.1 coordinate 41,870, forward strand.
CCACAGGATCGGCTCCGCCAAGCGGACCGGGCCCGAATCCAAACGATCCTCTCAACGGCGTACCGATCGTTTTCTGGGGGGCTCCGCTAGGCACCGGCCCGGTTGTCGCGGGCAGTTTGCCTCCAGTGATTCCCACTACTTTTCAAAATGCCTACGTTGATCCTCAGGACTTCTCGTTCAACCTCAACCACAGCTATTTCGGACTGTACTTTCAGGACCAATGGCGGCTCAATCCCAAACTAACCTTCAACTATGGCTTACGTTGGGATGAGGAACTTGGACTGTCACAGATTGTCAATCCTGACCACCGCGGGTTTCAGCCGCGTATGGGATTGGCATATTCTCCGGGCAAGCATACGGTGATTCGCGCGGGGTATGGGGTCTTCGACGATCACTACAACATGACATTTTTCTTCGTCACCTACCCGCAACGCGAAGTAGTGATTCCAAACGCGGCGCAGCCTTGGGTAAGGCAAGGGAACTCGACAGCAACCTGGGCGCTGAACCAACTCAGCTTCGATGCTCCTAACCCGGGTAACCCCTGCGCCGGGCCGGGTTCGGCTTGTCCTTTGCCCTATCCCGATGGATCAACTGTACCGACTCCGTCGCAGGCGGCAAAGACTCTCCTCTTAACCGGCCAGACTCCGCCCAACTTCAATACTGGCCCGGGTCCCGGCCAGGATCCAAACTTGCCACCCGGCGGCAGCTTTGTCACCAACAGCGGCGGCGGCATTGACCGTAATATGCGGCTGGCTTACTCCCAGCAGGCAAGTCTGCAGTTGGATCAGGAGATCGGCAAAGGATTAGTTCTGAGTGTTGGCTATTTGTTCCTCCGCGCACACAAGCAGATCCGGCCGGAGAACCTGAACGTTTGCCCCTCCGCTGGACTAGCCAATGACGCTACGTTCTGTCCTCCAGCTTCAGCGATTCCGGGTCCACCCATTACTCCGACCGGTCCTTTCCCCGGTAACAAGACATTCGACGGGAAGGATGCGTTTAGCGGAGTTTTATATAACAACGCGGGCCTCATGTACTTCCTTGACGGATCCGGAAACGCGGAATATGACGGCGGTACAGTTTCGGTCACCGACAAGTTGGGACAGTATTTGCGCTTCAACGCGAACTACACCTACTCGCATACCCGCGACGACGGCACGTTCACGACTTTTGTGAGTACTCCGCAAGACCTCTACAATCGCGCTCTGGAACGCGCCAATTCAGTGCAGGATATTCGCCACCGATTTGTGGGGAACTTTACCGCCGACACGCCGCAGAGCAGCTTCCTGCGAAACTTTGAGTTCAGTATGATTGCCTCCCTGCAGACGCCGAGGCCTTTCACCATGTTCGTCGGCAACGACATCAACGGCGACACTAACCCCGTGACCGACCGCGTCGGCTGGTCGCCGCGCAACGCATATTACGGCGATCACTTTTATGATTTTGATCTTCGTGCGTCGCACTCCTTCAAGTTCGGTGAACATAGACAGCTTCTATTAGCCTTCGACGCCTTTGATGTGTTCAATCGCCAGAACATTAATGAGGTGACTTCGGTCTACGGTGGCGGGACACCGGATTTCTGCGGCGGCACCAACGCCCTTAACGGGCCGGTGCCAAAACACTACAACGATGCCGCCTCGCTTGCTATTCAACGCGGGCAGGTAAGCTGTCCGGCAGAGATTACCTCGCTTGGTCCTGTAGCGACGGCCCCGGCGCCGAGTGCATTGTTCGGTACGCCAAGGACTATGTTCAACCCGCGTCAACTACAGATTTCAGCTAAATGGACTTTTTAAGGAAGAGACGCTTTACAGGTGAGACGGTTCTTTTTCAGGGGTCATAAGTCCTGACTGCTCGGTCCTTCATTTGAGGAATTTCCCGTTATCCCTACAACGGCAATTCTCAAAAATCGCCTCTAGCAGCGAAAATAGTCAAACTTTCAGGAAAAGCGTGGTGTCCTAATTAGAGCAATAATAGACAAGCGAAGAAATGCGCTAACGCGAGGTCACGCTCGATCCCGGCAAATACTGTTGATGTCTTGGTTCTCAAGAACGGACTTAAGAAAGCCCCGCTTGGCGACGTTCAGCATTGCGCGGCCTAAGCATTCCGTCGTTGTCACGTACTTCGGGAAAAGCAACTTCCATACTGGATAGAGGGGCCCCATTATTGCGTAAACCGCTCTGTACCATTTCGTCTTTGTCCTGACCCCGTGGAGTGGCTGGATAAAACCAAGACTGAACATGTATACAGCCTTGAACGGTATCTGCAACAGCGTGTTTTCTATCTTGCCTTTTACCCGCGCCCACATCATGCGGCCGCGCTCGGTACTATCAGTGCCCGCGCCCGACACGTAAATAAACGTCATCGTTGGGTTGGGCTTGGCTAAGGTTCTAGCCACGGAAATCGTGAGATCGTATGTCACGCGTCGATACGCCTCCTCATTCATCCCTGCTGCGGAGACGCCGAGGCAGAAAAAGCATGTATTGTAGCCCGACAGGCTACCTTGAATTGCGGAGAGATCAGAAAGGTTGTTGTGTACGATTTAGTGCAGTTTCTCGTGCTGCTGTCCAATGGCATTGCGCCCAATTGCGAGGACGGTTTCAACCTCGGGATCAAGCAGGCAATCGCGCAGGACGCACTGCCCGACCATCCCCGTCGCCCCGAGAAGAATCACCTTCACGTATGACCGCTTTTCAACTCAATCTTGCATGGCTGAAATTGAAGGGAAAGAGCTCGTAACCCTTACTCGAACTGAAGCATTACAATCTCGGGATTCGATCCCAGCCGCAGCGGCGGTCCCCAGGTTCCTGCTCCACTCGAAGTGAAAACCTGCATCTTCCCGATCCGGCTTAAGCCATAAACAAACTGCCGGTAGATCCGCCGCGCCATCCAACTCCAAGGCAAGAATTGGCCAAGGTGCGTATGCCCGGACAGCTGCAGGGAAACGCCAGCGGCCTCCGCAATCTCCGGATGGTCAGGCGCATGCGTCAACAGAATGCTCGCGCGGTCGCGATCCAAGCCGATGTTATGCAGCACAGACGCAAGCTGCCCGTTCTGTGTCGCATTCCGGTACGGAACGCCAATGATCTGCAAACCGTCCACTTCCACCTTCTCATTGCTGAGCACGCGCACTCCGGCCGCCGCAATGGCATTCAGATATTTGCTGTCGTCTCCAAATTGCTCATGATTTCCCGCGACGAAATACACACCCTGAGGCGCCACGAGTTCGCTCAATGGCTCTGCTGCTCGCCGCGCGTCGATGGCCGTCCCATCATACAAATCACCAGCAACAAAAATCGCGTCTGGCTCTTCCCTCAAAGTCTTCGCAACCAAGCGCCGCAGAAAACTGCCATTTCGCACGTGTCCCAGGTGCACATCGCTGATCAGCGCCGCTCTTCGCCCGCGCCACGCGGCGGGCAAGTTCGCGAGCCGCACCGTCGTTCGGGTGATCCGCGTCCAGCCTGCGTTGAAAACCCCGTAGAGTCCGGCCATGGCCGCAGCACCGAACAGCAATTCCACGGTCCGATGGAAGTTCATGTTCAGCCCGGTCAGCCGCGCAACTCCGAAAATAATCCAGGAGGAAACCGCAGCGAGAAAGAGAAAGCTCACCAGACCCATCCAAACCGCAGCAGCCCTGTAAAACGCGCGCAGAGCAGCATTTGTATAGCGAAAGGCAAGTAGCGAAGCGGCAACAAAACTTACCGACAAAAAACCGAGGATGAGTTTGATCCAGAACGCGCCGGGGTTTTCGCTCCCTGCGGGGGGAAAGGTCCACGTCTTATAGAGGAGATAATGGGTCAAGAAAAGAACGGACTGAATCACTGCGATGAAACCGATTAAGTCTTTTCGTACACGCATGGTGTATTAGACTCCCCAACCCGCCATGTTCACTGCTCTCGCTTTAAGTATACCTCATAGTCGTTTTTGGTATACTTAGTACCGTTAGATAGTATGCCAGTGAAAAAGGTTCAGAAAAAAAGCGCAGGCACCGGAGAGCGTGGTTCGGCCAAGCCTAATGCCATCGTGTTGGCGGGACTAAAGCTGTTCACCCAATACGGATATCGCAAGACTTCCATTGATGATATTGCCAACGCGGCACAGGTGGCCAAGCGCACGGTATACCTGCACTTTGAGAACAAAGCGGCGGTCTTTCTGGCAATTCTTGAATATCTCGGCGACCAGGTCCGACAGCGATGCGCTGCCGCCGAGGGCGCGGGCGGCACGGCTGTCGACCGGCTGACTGGGTTACTCGATGCCTACTTTGGAATGGCGTTTGAGCTATTCAGCAAATCTGAGCACATACCGGAACTGCAGGAGACTTTCTCAATGCTGGCGCGGGCGAAGGTGGGCGACTTGAATGCGGAATACGAAGAGCGTCTCGCGAGATTTTTGCGATCGCTCCTGAAAACGGGCGCGATTGGAGGGACTCCACAGGGGCTCACTGTGGAACAGATCGTCCACATCTTGGTGCGGGCGGCAGAGGGGGCCAAACACGACCCAGAAGTACAGGGTGATCGCAGGGCACTTGAGCGGCGGCTGCGGGAGCTGGCGATACTTGCCGTTGCCGCGATGAAAAAGTAATTCGATGAGAAGGACTGGCACCGCCCAGTTCAGTAATAGCAGGCTCCGGCTGCTGCTCGACACCGGGCAGATCACCGAGACGGACTACGATGCACAGCGGATGGAGGTCTGAGAAATTCTCAACTTTGTTTAGTGCTCCTCGCTTTCAAAAAGTGTCTGCTTGGATTGCTTCCGCCATCCTAACTTATCTTATGAACGTTTTGAATGCACGTTATCGTTTCTTTGAAGCATAACTTTACGATTCCTTTATCGCTGACATACAGATTCTTTATGACCTGTCTGCTAGCTTCGGGCACAGGGCGTGAACTCCAAAGCTAATCGAAAGATTCGACTCTCCTGAGCACGTCCTGGCGGAGGGTAGTGCAGTGACTAAAGCAGTCGTCAATCCAAGGATCGTGCATTCAGGCATCGCGGCGGCGATGATCGTTCTATGGCTTGTAGGGAGCAGTGTGCCCGTCAGCGCGCAGTCTACCTTTGGTAGTGTCGTCGGCGTGGTTCAGGACAAGACACAGGCGGTTGTGCTAGGCGCAACAGTTACGATACGTCGTTTGGAAGACAACAGCACACGTTCTACCACGTCCGACCAGAACGGATCATTCGAGTTTCTGAACCTGAAGCCGGGGACCTATGCCCTTTCGGCTCAAGCCGATGGTTTCGCCGAATTCCAAGTTCCATCCGCCGACCTAACTTCGAGGCAGACGCTAAGGATCGATATCACGCTCGGGATTAAGAGCCAATCGCAGAGCGTGGAGGTCGCTGACACTGTTGCCGTGATTAATACGGAGAATGCGATGATCAGTGACTCCAGGGACAACCAGCAGATCACTCAACTTCCGCTGAACAATCGCGCCACCACAACGAGCCCGCTGGCAGCGCTTTCACTTTCGCCAAACGTGCAACAAGACAGCTCGGGAAATATCGCGCTAGATGGCGCGAGTTCGGCGATGGTGAACTTTTCTGTCGACGGTATTTCCACTGCTAACGTAAGGCAGAACGGTGCGCTACAAGACGCTTACCCATCGCAAGAGGGGATCTCTGCCGTGAGCGTAACGTCGTTTAACAACAGCGCAGAGTTTTCGCAGGTCGGCGATGTTACTTTCACCACCAAGAGCGGCACCAGTCAGTATCACGGCAGCCTGTTTGAGTATCTGCAAAATGATGCGCTCGACGCTGACCCCTATGGATTCAATGGCAAGTCGCCAAAACACTTCAACACCTTTGGCGGATCACTCGGCGGTCCACTGAGCATTTCCCATCTTTACAACGGGAAGGACAAAACATTCTTCTTTTTCGACTACGAGGGAAATCGCCGCTCCACCGCGGTTGCCCAGCAATTTCTCGTTCCTACGCAGGCGGAGCGAAACGGCGACTTAACTGCGATCGATGGCCCGGTGATTTCAAACATCAATCCAACCGCCACAGCGCTTTTAACCTACTACCCGCTGCCTAATGTCACTGGCCAGTCGAACTACAATTACGAGAATTTCCAATCCACCCCCGCACGCACTGACGGAGCTGACCTGCGCATCGACCACACGATCAATTTGAAGCAATCAGTTTACGCGCGCTTCAGCCGCAAGAACATCACCGAGGACTATGCCAACCCGCTGTTACCGAATGACTCTGACAGTGTGCATAATCGCAGTCTGCTCGTCTCGCATACCTGGGCACTCACGCCTCGTCTGCTGAATGAATTCCGGTTCGGTTTTACAAATGTGACGACCAGCGTTGGTTTCCCGATCGAAGGCGCGAGTGCGCTCTCACAACTCGATCTGGCCGGCGTAAATATCAGCCAGCATCCCACCACGCATGCTTTTCCTACGTTCAACTTCAGTGCCGGAACCGGATTTACGCCCATAGGCCGCGACAAGACCGGAGTGACACAGTCGAAGACAATCCAGTTCACCGACAATCTGAGTTGGACGCGAGGCAAGCACACCCTAAAGATGGGCTTGGATGCGCGAAGGGTGAGGTATTTCGATCTGGAGAGTTTTGCCCCCGTGTTTAACTCTGACGATTTCGGTGATTACATTTTCCAGGGTACATTCACTGGCAATGCCTTCGGCGACTTTCTCGAAGGAACACCGACGTCTCTGTTCTTTGCCGTGTCGAGTCCGGACGTGGGCGGAACCGCGTGGCAATACGGCGTGTTCGGGCAAGACGAATACCAGGTCAATAGCCATATAACGCTGAACTATGGCCTGCGCTGGCAGATCCTGCCGGGCTTTCACGAAGACGGCGGCAATCTGGCGAACTTCGACCAGAGAAACAATTCGATTGTCGTCCCCGACGAGCTGCTGGCGTATCTGCAGCAACAAAATATAGTGCCGTCCAACCTGGCATTCCAACAGTCGTTCAACGCCTGCAACCTGGATAATACCGCCTTGCCCTGCACGAATTACGTTACTGCCAGCCAGGCCCACTTGCCGCAGTCGCTGCGCAACGTTTATATGCGGAACTTCCAGCCGCGGGTATCAATTGCGTGGCGCCCGTTCAACGACACCAAAACTGTGATTCGCGCGGGGTTCGGCATCTTTACGATGACCAATCTTGGCCCGCTGTCCTTCAACAACAGCGGCAACCCGACATCCGCGCTGCACACTTATACCAACAGTGGAACAACAGCAGTGCCTCTCATTCGGTTCCCCAATACGGCGCCACCCACGGTAGGCGTGCAGTACGGTGGAGGCGGTCTCGATCAGGGCGTTGATCCGAACTACCGTGATCCGCAAGCCAATCAGTGGAATCTCACCGTTGAGCGTCAACTTGGAAATAACGACAGCCTGCGTGTCAGTTACGTCGGCATGCACAGTTACCGGCTAAGCATCACCGAAGACCTCAACCAAATCCCGGCGAGTACCACGCCATATCAGGCTACCGCCACCAGTCCCTATGTCGATCCGCGAGCGCCTTACCACAACTGGTTCACCCTCTATAGCACTTTCAATGCCGGCGAGGCCAACTACAATGCGCTTCAAGTCGAGGAGAACCACAAGATGTCTCACGGGCTGTACTTCAGTGCGAACTACACGCTGGCGAAAAACCTTGCCAACAATCAAGGCGATACTCCAACTGCTTATGCGGGCGAAGTCAATTACGGAATTCCCATCGCCAACCGCTTCGATGTCCACAGTGATTACGGCAACGTCGAAGGGACGCGTCGTAATCGTTTCCTTCTCACCGGTCTTTACCAGTTGCCCGTCGGCGAAGGCCGTACTTTCCTGAACACCGGTGGTTGGAGGAACGCAGTGCTGGGCGGTTGGGAGCTCACTACCATAACGTTGCTTGAAACTGGCCCTTGGCTTACGCCAAGCATCAGCGACTCCTTCGATCAGTCCAATACGGACGTCGTCAACCGTGGCGCTTTCTTGCGTCCCGACCAGGTCTCGACGAATTTCTACCAGGGTCAGTCGCGCGCGCAATACTTCAATCTCGCCGCATTCTCGCCCACTCCTGCCGGTGCTGGACGCTTCGGCAACGCCGGGGTTGGTATCCTGCAGGGCCCCGGCACAATCGCGGCCAGCCTCGGCCTCGCCAAAGTCTTCCGCGTTACCGAGGAAGTTAGAATGCGCTTCGAGTCCACGTTTACCAACGTGCTCAACCATACAAACTTCGCTCCCCCGGCAACGCAGATCGATGTTCCGTCGACCTTTGGCGTTCTGAGCGCTCCGCAGACGGCAGAAAACGCGGGAAATCGCACCGGTCAACTCGCCTTGCGAATCGAATTCTAGGGTGCAACCAGTCAACTGGCGCACACGGATCGAGTTTTATATGTAAGCGGTCCTAGCGGCGGATCGCCTGAAAGCGGCATGAATAGCCGATCCCGACGAGGTACTCCACCGCAGTGAGACTATTTTTTGCGTGTGTTCAGCTTGTCGAGTGCGCGTTTCAATTCTTCAAGCTTCTGTCCAGCCTCGCCGAGCTTTCCTTCCGCTGTCAGGCGCTGGTAGTCGGCAAGGTTTTTGGCGGCTTCGGCGATGAGCGCGTTGAGATCCGCTGCGGACTGGGGCGACGCGGCGGATGCCGGTGCACCTCGCTCCGGTTCCGCCGGTACTGCGACGGCAGTCAGCGACGAGACCGCTCCCCCCAAAAGGGCCGTCATCGCCGATTCGAAGGTTGGCCCGTACGCGAGCCGATCTTGCAGCGCAAGCACCACCAGACGCAACTCGGGCATCGGACTCCGCTCGGCCTGCAGGTAAATCGGTTCCGCATACAAGAGCGCGCGTCCGGTTGGAATTACCAGCAATGCCCCGCGCCGCACGTGCGAACCTTGTTGATTCCACAGCGTCAATTGTCCGGAAAGCTGCGCATTCTGATCAATTCGTGCCTCGATTTGCAGCGGTCCATCGACCAGCTTAGTCTTCGGAAAGTTGTAGACCACCGACGTACCATATTGTGAGCCGTCGCTGCGGCCGGCAATCCAGCCAATCAGATTATTCCGGTTAGCCGGCGTGAAAGGCAGAATCTCGACGAACTCCTCGCCGGTTTCGCCCGGCAGTTTCATCAGCACAAAGTTCGGCTGCATTGCCTGCGTTACTTGCTGACCGGCCTCGCCCATGCCAACTTCGGTGGCGACGGTCCACAGATCCTCACGGTTGTAGAACGCTGCTGGGTCCGTCATGTGATACAGACCGTAGACTTCCGCCTGCAACTTGAGCAACAACTCGGGGTAACGCACGTGTTTGCGCAGTCCTGGCGGCATCATGGCCGCATCCTTGAACAGAGTCGGAAAGATGCGGCGGTAGGCTGTGACGATCGGATCATCCGTATCGAACACGTAGAACGTGGTTGTACCGTCGTAGGCGTCGACGACCACCTTAACGCTGTTGCGCATGTAGTTGATGGAATTGTTATCCAGACGATAGTGGGTCGAGTACGGATAGCTGTCTGAAACCGTGAACGCATCCATAATCCAGGACAGACGGCCATCGTCGCCGAGCACGATGTAGGCATCTGGATCGAACGTGAGAAACGGCGCTAACGCCGATACGCGATCGCGTATGTTGCGCCGCATCAGCAGCCGGCTATCCTTGTTCACATCATCGCTGAACGGTAGCTTCGCGAGATCGCTTTGATCGAGCGCGATGATCATGCGGCGCAAGAAGCCGCCAAGTGCGATGCCACCGTTGCCTTCGTATGAAGTGAGGTTGTTAGACGCGCCCTGCGGGTAGTTAAATTCCTGCTGCCGGGTCTTCACGTAAACGTCAGTGTTCGTCAACTCGCCGAAATAGATCTCCGGACGCTTCACCACTAAGCTACGCACCGTGCTCTGGACCGGCATATTGCTCAAGATCAGCGTGGGCAGCCCTTCCGCTGTGAACCCATTGACCGGGTTCATCGTGAGGCCGTAGCCGTGAGTGTAGATCAGTTTCTCGTTAATCCAGTTGCGGCTGCTCTCGGGAAGCTTATCCACGTTCAACTCGCGGGGCGCGAGCATCACCTCGCGAGTCGTACCGTCGATTTCATAGCGATCAATGTCGATGTCGGGGAAGTCGTAGTAGGTACGGATTTCCTGAATCTGGCGCAGCGTGTCCTGCAGTGCATGCCAGTCCCACAGCCGGATATTCTGAAGCGTAGCCTGATTGTTGGCCGGGTCGGCAGCCTCGACGGTCGTCTCAGCGGGAAACTCGCGCTGCGTGACTTGGCTCAACCCATAGGCCTGCCGCGTCAGTTCGGTGTTGTAGACAATGTAGGGCTTCTCGCGAACCAGTTCATTCGGTTTGACGATAAAGCTGCTGACGTACCACGCGACTCCTTGAACGGCGACATAACAGACGGCAGCCGGTAGGATCGCCGCGACCAGCCAGCGCCCGCGTGGCATTCGGGCGGCATTGACGGCTGCAATCACCGCGCCAAGAGCGAGCGCTACGCAGACGACGAGCATCCCGGTTAGGGTGACGTGCGCGTCCGTATAGGTCACACCCCCGAAGATCGTATGGTCGTCGAACAATCGCTCGAACCGGCCGATATACAGACGCATCGCGAGGATCAGCAACAGAAACGCAAACGTGATCGACAGCCCGCGCCAAGGTAATGGGACGGAGCGGCTGAGACGCCCCGCGAGTACACGGCTGCCGCCCGTGATGAGGACGAAGAAGACGGCGAGTAGACAGCCAATCACAGTTAGCGAAAGCAGCCAAGCGGCAATGAGCTGCCACGCGGGCAGGGTGAACAGAAAGAAGTTCAGCGGCTCGCCAAAAATCGGGTCTATGACGCCACCGGTGGGGCGGGGCGCGTACCAAAAGAGCGCGAGCGTTGGCCACTCCGCCATCATGCCGGCGCCGGTTGCAGCCGCAATGGCGAGCGACAAGCCGAGCGCAAAGAGGCGCAGGACGGGCTCAATCGGAAACTTCACCGGTCGTCCGCCGATTAGAATCGTGTGACCGGTCGGCAAATCGGAGAGATGTGCCCGCTTCAGAGTTAGGAACGACCCGTACAGAATGAGGAATGTAGCCGCTGCAAAAAGCGCGAAGACTCCCCACTGAAGACTCAGGGTTTTCCAGAACACGTCCCCGTAGCCGAGCGACCTGAACCAGAGCAGATCCACGTAATTCGACAACGCGGTCCGGCTGCCAAAGAAGATGACGGCAAGAACCGCTAAAATGAGAACGAGCCGACGGCGGTGGCGAGGCCGCGCTGCGGGCGTCCGCGGCCAGTCAATGGACTCGGGCATTGCTCCACTCCGTTCTCGTTAACCTCATATAGTTATCCGCATAATACTCCCTCCGTTTTTCGCAATCTGCCTCATCGCTTGACTTTCGCCCCCACCGTTGCTTGTTTCAGTGCGTTTTCACGCGGCGCGAGTCACTGGTTTTCGCCGCTCCGGTAGTTCGACTGTCGAGTCTTCGCCAGGGCTGAGGCGCAACCGCACCCAATAACCGCTCGATAGAGTCTCGCGTTCCTTCCACAGCGCCACCAGGAATCGCACATAAAATGCAATACCAGCCGTGCACAGCACCGTCATTACGGTCTTGAGGAACATGCAGGACCCTCCGGGCTCGGGTCATAGTGCAGGGATGTTGCTTGGAATCACTCAACCCGATCAATTAAGCGCGACAATTCGTAAATGTCGAATAAAGAAATCATAATTTGTTCGTAAAGGTGCACACTCCAGGACTTAGGAAGTGCGTGGGTAATCTCTTGGTTACACGGCCTTTCAGAGCGAAGGTGACAATGGTCGGTGGGATTGAAACGAACGTTTACGCGGCCCAGAACCGGTCTTAGAGGAGATTAATGTCCCCGCCTGCCCGTCAGAATCACAATCTTGTTCTCTCGATCCTGGGCGATCAGCCGCGTCAGTCTTCCATGCGGAAACATCCCGGAGTGCGTGAGCACGAGCAAGCGCGGAATATGGGGACATCCATGATAAGTAAAAGCCAAGCTGCCGCTTTGGCGGCTACGCTGGATCGCACGCCGTTCGTCAACTTATCCACCCGACACCCGCTTCTAGATCTCAATCTTCTAAGCGTCAGGAGACCTCCATCTCTTGACTTTTACTTATCATGGATGTCCCCGGTTTTCCGTTGAAAGTCAGACCCCGCTCTTCGTCCGAGCATGCGGCATGACATCTTGAGAGGGTAAAAATCTAAGCGCGAACGTTACTTGTCGAGCCACTCATCAAGGTCTGCCACGCGGTCAAACTCCCAAATTTCTTTGTCCCTTTCGGTTTTCTCAACGTCACTGATGGCGTCTCGTTCGGCAGCACTCAACACGCCTTTGTCAACTAGCTTGTCAAGCAAAGAACGAAGCCCGACGAGACTGATGGCGACACTATCTTCGATGTTGCTGAATTGGGGTTGGAAGAAACCGCGAGAAGCTGGCTCATCGTATGCTTTATCAACTAACAACAGATTCATTCGGTACCTGTCATCTTTCTTTGACCAGACCATCTGTCCAAAACGCATTTCTCGTGGCGTGTCATTGACGCCTTTTCGCACCACCTGAAAATAAGGCTTCAGTTTTCGAGTTTTGCTTTCCTGTACTTCAGTGAGTTCGACTCTAGCTTCGATCGTCAATCTACCCTTATTATCGAACTCCTCGCTGTACTTGTAAGGCGTGTATTCGGAACCCGCAATCACCAGTTTTGAAATCTTGATATCTTCCACTTCGAACAACTCCCACGAAAAAGTTGTTTCGGGCGCGCCTTCACGGTAGCTGTTTGAATGCTGCCCGATTTTCCAACGCCGTTCTTTGCTGGGGTTGTCAGCATCGGTCTGCACAAATTGCTCGGAGTTGATGAAATCTTCAACGGCGACCGTATCATCGTCGTTCTCGCTCTCAAAACGAACTTGCAATCGGATGAGTTCTTTACCGGTTGATTGTGATGCGAGAACTTCTCGCTCCAAGAGTTCAGCCGTGATTGGAAGCTCTCCCGCTTTCAACTGAACAAGAGGAAAATTGCTGGTCGATGCCATAAAAGTAAGAACTCCTTACTCTCATTTTATCGCGAGCAGGGGGCGGGTGGCCCAGGCTTCTGATCTCGGTGGCGTCACCACAGAGCGGGTGCCCTGTCCTTCGCGCACTTTGCGAAGGGCGGGAGTCGGAAATGCCGCGCCAAGCGGGTTTGATCACGCCGCCACAACAAATCAAAATGGCGCGGGCAGCATCGCCACCCACCCTTGCAAAAAACGCAAGGATGGGGCACCCTCTGTGGGAATGCTGCACACAAACATCGTTAAAAGTTGCCACCCGCCTTTCGGTGCGCTTTATGCGACTTTCCCTTTCTGAGCAACAGGCTCACTCTTGGATTGCATTGATTTGACGAGAGCGGCTGCCGAGGCTCCTTCGAGCGACAGTCCATAGCCGACCTCCCGGACAATGCGCTCTTTCAACGGTTGAATGAAATGTACGCGCGTATTGCGGCGGGTCACTTCGGGGGCCTTCAAGTACAACTTGGCCAATTCCCGTGCCCGGCTGAGCGCCTTGCCATTCGGCACAACTTCGGCAACCACTCCCCATTCATATGCGGTACGCGCTGTTAACGGCTGTGGATTCAGCAGAAACGCCTCCGCTCGTCCTGCTCCAGCGCGATAACTCCAGGTGGTAAAAATTCCATCGCCGGGCGCAACACCCTGGGAGAAGTGGGCCACATCCTCGAAAGTCGCGCCATCTGCCGCCACAATTACACTGGCAAGCAGCGCGTAGTCTGAATGCACGTGGGCACGTCCCTCGATTGCCGCGATGACTGGGACGCGTATGTTGGTTATGTTTTCCAAAGCCTGAACACCTTCATCGTGAACCTGGCTCCAAACGCCGGGATCGGCGGCGTTGCCGAACGAGGACCAATCAACATCAGTAATGAACTCCCCACCAGCGCCCGTAAGGATTACGATCTTGTTCGCGCGATCCTGCGAAATCCGGTAGAACCCATCGACAAATTCCGTGTGAGACTGCGCGGTCATAATGCACGGCCCACCGTTGGTGTGGACTTCAGCAACCAGCACGCCTTCGTCATCTCGTGTCAGCTTTAGGTTGTGATAAGCATTGAAGTAGTCACTCTGAAATTGCATCGTATTCTCCTTATATCTGTATTGCCCTAACTGCGTTGTTTATTGCGAGGTCAGCACATTGCCTCAGGTGGCCACAACGAGACCGCCTGCGGCACGAATGACCTCGCCGGTGATCCAGGCTGATTCGTCTGACGCCAGGAACACCGCCAGCGGGGCGATATCCGTGACGCGACCGAGGCGTCCGAGCGGCGTCTTCCCAGCCAGAACGGCACCAGCACCACCCTCAAAGGTTCCCGCGGCTACATTGCCTTCGGTTTCTGTATGACCGGGAGCGATGGCATTGACGCGTATCTTGCGCGGGGCAAGCTCGAGCGCCAATCCCTTGGTCAGCGTTTCGATGGCGCCTTTCGTGGAAGCGTACAGCAGGGCTCCCGCCACCGGATGCGAGCCGACGATAGAGCTGAGGTTGATGATGCTCCCGCCGTCGGCCCCGAACCGCTTGATCGCCTCCTGCACGGTGAAAATCGCCCCGAGAACGTTGACGTTGAAGTGGAGGTGAAAGCTCTCTTCGGTGATCTCCGCGAAGGCGCCGAAGCGGAATACTCCAGCGTTGTTGACCAAAACGTCCAGTCTTCCGAAGGCGGAATCCACCTTGTCGAACAGTCGTGCGACATCTGCGGCCTTGGACACATCCGCCCCGACCGCGATCGCCTTGCCCCCGCTGTCGGTGATCGCCTGAGCGACGCGCTCGGCGCCTTCCCGGTCGGAGGAATAATTCACGCACACGCGCGCGCCCTCAGCTCCCAAGGCCGTTGCAATCCCACCGCCTATGCCTTTGGACGCGCCCGTCACGATCGCCACTTTATTAAATAGTCTGCTCATATTCACCGTTGTCCTTGATCTGACTCCCCGTACCCCGAACATCCATCGCTGTGAATTGCGCCTCGCGCGTGTGATGTCGATCAACGAAGATCCTCACAACGACCATATCTATATCTATAAATTTATAATCTATATAAGTCGCCATTGCTTGACTTGAGGTTCGGCTCAACTTTAACTAAGGGTACTCTTCTCAGTTAGTTCCGCTTTTCGTAACAAAGTTCTCAGAATATTCTTAAAAAGTGCTTGACGGATTTCTGCGACGTGTTACCATCCGTCGCGAATTAAACCTATTGGTATCCGTCGCCGAGTTCAAGACTCGCAAGACACAGCAGAAGCGCATCCATTGACTTACTAACTAGCTGTAGTAACATCTCACGGGCCCCGGTACATCCATAGCTATTGCAGAGGCCTCCGTTGCCGCTCTGCGGCATCGCGGAGCCGTTGATAGGCGGCACAATGTCAACCCAGTTTGGACAGTTCGGGAGAGTTGTCGGGTGCGGGCCCGGCCTTAGGCTCCCGTTGGCTAACCGCTTCTTGTTTCTCATGATTGGCATGGTGGCGCTGGCTTCTACGTGCCCTGCCAGAGCCAAGACCGTGCCAGCCTGCGCAGTCAATACCGGCACTGGGCACAACTACGCCGGGCAGGATCTGACCAACCATAACTTTAGCGCGGATCCCGCCGGATCGCTGATAGGCGCCAACTTCACCGGCGCAAAGCTCAGCGGGGCCATCTTCACCGGCCAGGATCTAACCAATGCGAAATTCCAGGGAGCCAACCTCGGACCGGCGAAGGGTCCCGTCGACTTCAGCAACGCCACGCTGACAAATACCTGTTTCATCGGCGCAACAATGGATGAAACGGATTTCTCTTACGCCGTCATCACCTGCGCCGACTTCACCGAGACATCGCTGATCAAAGCAACGTTCGGGCCGGTCCAGAACATCGTGATGGGGACCGGCTGCCGCACGCGGTTCAACGGTGCGACGCTGGATGTGCGGCTGATCGGCAACGATTTCAACGGCAAGAGCAACTGGAGCAAGACCGACTTCACCGCGGCCAACTTCCAGAACTTGACGCCGACGTCGTTCAGTCTCGTCGGTAAGGACATCACCGGCGCGAAACTGGGCCAGACCAATTTCACCGGCATCGACATGACCGGAGCCAACCTCACGAATGTTGACTTCACCCTCACCACCCTGATCAAGGCGAAGCTGGATCGCACGGCGATCAACGGCGCTCATTTTTATAATGCGCAAGCGGGGTCCGCGACATTCATCTGCGCCCAAGCGTTTGGCAATTCAGGCGGACAGAAACTTCCCAATGGCACCTCGTGCCCGACCACGCCGACCTCGATCAATCCAACAACCAACACCAACTTTACCTTCGCGGCGTTGAAGGGCGCGGATTTTACCGGCGCTACCCTGGATCACGCGCAGCTCGTGGCGGCGAACCTGACAAGCGCCCATTTCGATGGCGCGAGCCTCGTCCAGGCGTCTTTGCAATCGCAAAACGGACAAACTGGGCCGGCGATCGTACAATTTGCAACCTTCAGTAACGCCAAGCTCAACAACGCTCTTGTGTCCGGGGTTGATTTTTCGGGCGCGACCCTGACCAACGCGATTTTCGACAACACGCTTCTTTCCGGCACGCTGTTCGCGAACGCCACGATGCCGGGCGCTAGTTTTCAGTCTTCGACCTTGCAATCTGTAAATTTCAGCGACGCCATCCTTCAATCGGCGAAATTCAACGACGCGAAGATTCAGGCTCCATCAACCGGCCCTGGGTCCGGAGCGAATTTCTCGTGTAGCCAGTTGGGTGGCGCCGACTTTACTAACGCGAGCATCGCCGCCACTAATTTCAGCAACGCCGTCATGCCTGCGGCAGATGCTTGCTGCAAGGTAGAGGGTGGCGGAGCCCCGTGGTGCGGCAACATCGACGCGACCCAACAAACCTATGGACCGGTAACTTTCCCGGTCATCAACTCGGGCATTATCGTCACTTGCCCGAACGGCTCAACTGGGCAATGCACCGGAGCGCAATGGCAACTCTCGCCCAACTGGCAGACCACAAGTTGCAACAAGAACGGCGTATCGCAACAGATGTGGTCCAAGCCGAATTGTGGCGGCAAGCCAACCGACATCGTCAAGTTTAAGGACCCGAATCTAAAAGCCTGCATCCTCGCGACGCTGCCTGGCCAGACCGAAGTGTATCTAACAACGGCGCAACAGATCAGCCAGGTCAACTGTCCGGGCCGACAGATCGCCGATATAGGCGGCCTGGAGAATTTCATCTCGCTAACAAAGCTGGACCTGCGATCTAACGCCCTGACGATCTTCACGCTGGCCATCACAGCCGGAGGCAAACCGGCGCCGTCGCAACTGCAAACCCTGAGTCTGGACAACAACCAGTTGACCACGCTCGACCTGACGGCCCATCCCGCGCTGGTTTCCTTGAGCGTCTCGAATAATCGACTCGGCGGCACGATTACCCTAAACGCTAATACATACCTACTGATACTGGACGCTTCGCACAATCGTTTGTCGACGGTCAACCTGCCGATTCAAAGCAATCTGAGTTTCGTGGACCTTTCCTACAATCTGTTGACCAACGTCCTCAATCAGTTCTCCCCCAATCTGAATGCTTTGCAGGCGTTGAGCTATCTGGATCTGTCTCACAATGTCTTGACCACCATCGGTTCGATCCAGACCATCGCGTATGACAACAATTCCGACAGTTCCGCCAATTTGAAATCTTTGTTCCTGGCTTGCAATCCGAAATTCCAATGCGGCGATCTGGGTGTCTATGACGGCACCCGTTATCCGGCCGCGTCGTCCAGCCAGTGCTCGGCTTACAACACCGTGACGGGAAAATGGACCCCGTTAAGTACGCCGCAGTGCGCGCCCAACTGAACCATTCACCACGCGTCATTTACGAAGGGAGATTAGTCATGCCGCAATCAAACGCAGGAATGCTTCAAACCCATTTTCACGCCGATTTATCGGATGGACACCCTGGTGAGGATTACTGGGTCTCAGTCGCCGGCAAGCGCTATCCGCTGGTGCCGCATACTCCGGAAACACTCAGCGCCGCCCACGCGCGCTCACCAAGGCTGAAGGCTGGCCGCACTAATTCGGTGCTGACCCATCGCACAGCACAGCCGATTTCGTTGCCGTCGAATACGGTGATCCGGGTGCATCTGCGGCATACCATGCGCGGCTTCCCCAACGCGAAAAGCGAGACCGGCATCGGCCTCTCCGCGCTGTACATTCCACCGTCGGACACCCATCTGTCCGCAATGACCGCTGACTCTATCTTCGACGCGCACCCGATCGACTATGTCTCGACTGCGCAGAATTTCATCTATCACCACCCGGAAATCATCAATAAAGATAAAGTGGTCGCCGGCATCGTCGTCGACGAGTTCATGGTGGGCGATCCCAATATCGCCCTGGCAATCAATAACGTCGCGACCCTCATGCGCAGCATGGGTCCGGCTACCGAGAGTGGCGGATGGGCCAAACTGGAACCATTCACGCCGCCCGATAATCCCGGCTCCGGCTTCGACGGAAAGAAAACCTACTACCACCAGACTGTCAGCGAGCAGGTCCAAAGCGCGTCGCTCGCGCCGTTGACGCCGTTGATGATCCGGGTGAAGAACGATGCCCGGTTGAAAGGCAAACTATGGACGGTCTCGGAGGGCTCGAGCGTGGTCTCCACCACCGCGCAAGCGCCGTCTCCTGCCGCGCGGGCGGCCGAGGCTCCAGATGCCTGGAACGCCGCTATCGCCAATACCGGCGCCCACGGCCTGACCACGAAGGTCACGATTGCGGACGCGAGCAAGCAGCAAATCCAGATCGATATGGAGAATTCCTATATCCGCTATCTCTGCGGCTATATCCGGTTCTACGACGCGAACAACAACGTGCTGTCGTTGCCCAATTGGAAAGCCGACGACGCGGGCATCGTGCATGACATCGTCGCCGATATCGGCCTGCAGTACGACGAGACACGTTTCCTGGGAATGCTCTCGCCCATGAATAATTTCATGGCCATCCCCTTCGGGCCGCCCGGCGCGTTGTCTGCAAAGGTCACATTTCCACCGAGCGCCGTGCGTGCCGATGTATTGGGATCGGGCATCGGAACCGGCGCCAATCCTTGGCCGAAGACGCCCGCTCTTGGTGGTACGCTTACCGGCGTTTTCAACCTCGGCGTGCCCGCCTTTATGCTGGGCTTCGGCACGGCGGCACAGTCCTATAAGCCGCTTTACGACATCATCGAGGAGCTTACAGCCACCAAGGGCTTCATTGCCGCGGCGATTGCTGCTGGTCTTGGGTTCCTGGGCTATGTCATCGGTTCGTCCGCAGTCGATCAGAAGATGAACTGGAGCGGTTTCACCACTATGGTGGGCTTCCTGTTTAACAGGCTCTGCCTCAAAGGGCTGTTGTATGTCGAATCGATCGTCGCGGCCGAAGAAGTGGCCGACGAAATCCCATTCGCCGGCTGGCTCATGCTGGCGATCAACATCTGCACCGGCGTCGCGCAAATGGCCGAAACCATCATCGAGGTCGCGACCTCGGACTGGAATATCACCAACAGTATCGCGACGACCATCACCACTCGTGTAACGGTCCATCCGGACCCGCGCAGCAAGTCTTTCCCGCAGGGGCCAGCCGGGACTCCGCGCAGTCTTGTGGTCAAGATGATCTATCAGGATCAGGCCCGTCCCACCGTGCAGCAAACGCTGCCGATCCCGGAAGGATCCACTGCAACCACATACACCATCGCGTTCGCCAAAAACACGCTGGGCGGCAACGTGAAGCTAGAGGCGGATTTCTATGTCGGCACATGGCTCGCCGGTAAAGCCACCACCGGTGTGCAGCCCAATGACCGGCTCCACGTCGACGAAGTCACGATGTATCTGGTGGAGTTCCCCGTCCCGCTGACTGCGGACTCCAAATATACTCACGCCCGCATCCTGACTTACCAGAACAATGCTTATGCCTGGATGGACACAAAGACTGCGCCGACCGAAACCATCGCCAGCCGGAACGCCAGCCCGACGGGCAATGCGCTGGGCGACTGGACCGGCCTCGCACTCAGTCAGCGCTCCGGCATGTTGGGCCCGTCCTGGCAGGCCGCAGGCATGGGAATTCCGGACTGCGCCACCGGCGCTACGGGGCAGCTTTACGCCTTCATGAACTTCAACATCCCCGGAACGCCGATGGCCGGCACGCAGTTCCCAAACTGCGGCTTCGTCGGACAATCCCGGCTGATCTATGATCCGTATCCGCCGAAGTTCCTCATGGGACCGAACGGCTGGGTGCTGGACCCGAACGGGCATCCGGTTCCCGATCCCAAGGACTCAACGCTGGGTAACTATTACGTCGATCCGCGCTCGGCTAATCTTCCCTATGATCAGGGCGGCGGCTTCCATCTGCGCCAGATCAAGTTGGACGGCACTACGCCCCTCAACATGGCCAGCGTCCAACCCAGTTTCGGACGCTTCGCATATTTCCCTGACTCGGTCTGTTTGCATCCCTCCGGTCTAGTGATCGGAGTCAGCGCCTCGTTCAAGAAGCTACAAATCGTGAAACTGGCGGGAGGTGCGGGCAAGGCAGACACCGACATTGTCCTGGGCGAGATCGGCGCCGGACCGGCCACCGATCCCACTCGACCAGGTCTGATGTTCCACCCGGTTGCCGTCGCCTGCGCCTATGACGGAACCATCATCGTGCTGGAAGATACCAAGTTCTCTACCGGCCAGCAGATAACCACGATATCCCGGCTGTCGGCCTATGACCTGCAAATGAAACCAGTCAACCGTTTCTTCGACGCGCAGGGTAAGCCCAGTCCATGGCTGTATCTGGCGAATCCAGCGGATAACTACTATCTGGATATGACTACGGTCGGCGACGAGCAGATGACCTATATCTACGTGCTTTATTACACGGGATCGGGAGCTGCGCCGTCGGACTATAACATGGCAATCTACACCTATGGCAAAACGGCTCCGAAGACGAATCCGCTCGTGACCACAAACCAGATCGCGGCTGCCAGACTTGCCGTCGACATGTGGCATTCCGCCTATACGTTGAATTTCGCCATGGTTACAGACGGCAGCGGAAAGATCGCTGGCCCGAAAAACGCAACGACCGGACCAGCCGGGCGGACCGTACCCTCGGTCAGCATGTGGCTGCCGCCCATTCCTGGTAAGTAATTGGCTGATCCGGGCGCTCATTTAGTAGAGACCACATTCGTGGAGGATCTGCGATGAAAGCTGCACATGTCTTCGTGACCGGCGTTGCCTTACTGTTCATTTCGCTTCTGATCCAGGCTCAAGAGCCACCTCAACCGCAGGCGCCCGAGCAGTTATCGACACCTACTCCGGCAGCGATCGTGGGAGCTGAGTCGCTCTCCTGCGCTTATTGCGACCTTCGCGGGAAGGACCTGGCGGGGAAGAATCTGAAAGACGCCAATCTGATCGGCAGCGACCTGCGGGAGGCGAAACTAGCTGGCGCTACGCTGGACGGAGCCATTCTGGTCGAGGCGAATCTGGCGGGTGCGGATCTGACTGGCGCCAGCCTAG
This sequence comes from uncultured Acidobacteriaceae bacterium, assembly GCA_964407505.1. Lineage (GTDB taxonomy): Bacteria > Acidobacteriota > Terriglobia > Terriglobales > Acidobacteriaceae > Sulfotelmatobacter. Next base: position 63,363 of record CAYOVU010000162.1, read on the forward strand.
GCGCGACATCCAAGGGCCCCGCCGACTTGACGCGTGCAAACCTGGATGCAGCCAATTTCAGCCATGCCGTGCTGACCGGCGCCCAGCTGGTGTTCGCCGACCTCGAAGGAACCGACTTCCAAGGCGCCGACCTGACTGGTGCGGTCCTGGGGCCGCATCCGGACATTGGCACCAGCGGCGGACGGCGTACTTCGTTTCACGGCACCCGCATGGATCGGCGCTGGGCCGAAGCCGTTGCGGCGGCGGATATGCAAGGGGTGATTTGGAACAAGTCGAAAGCGAAACGAAACGCGCCGCTAACTGCTGGAGTCACGTGCGGTGGTTCCAACGTTTCGGGCATCAAGAACCCAGTCTACGTCTCCTCGAGCCAGGGAACCGACAACTCTAACTGCGGCTCGAGTCCCACCACGGCGTGTAAGTCTTTGGTCTATGCGCTGACCCGCTGCACCTCCGGCAGCTGCAACGTGCTGGCGATGTACGATCAATTCGTTCTGCCCGCGACATTGGTATTCGACAGTCGCATCACTCCGGCTGGCGCACAGCTCTACGGCGGCTGCCTCGCCTCGGGGCCGACTGACGGGTTGACATCGGAGATTATGGCGCCACCGGGCGGCGCGCCAGCGGTGAGCGTCGCCGGAGTGAAGCCCGTGGTTGTGCAGAATTTCAAGATCCTCGGATCGGCTGCAACCGCGGGCAAAGGCACACCGGCGGTGACTGCGCAGATCACGCAAACGTCGCAGGTCACCGTCACCAACGGCCTGATCGTTGGAGGCACAGGTGGAACTGGCGCCATTGGAAACAGCCAGGGTCCCGGCACAAAGGGCGGATCGGCGAACCAGAAGACCGGAGGAACAAATCCAAGCTGCACGTTGAGCAATGGCGGGAGTGGCTCCGGCGAGATGAATGTGGATAACCATTACACGAGTTGCAGCTGGCCCTGCACTAGCCCAGGCTGCTGGGGGGTAACTGGAGGTCCTGGAAGTGTCGGCTCGGGAGGAGCCGGCGGAAAGTGGGGGGAGCCAAAGGGGGTGATGTGCCCGCCTTGGACCCCGAATGACGGCAACGGCGGAGGAGGGGGATCGAACGCTCGCTGCGGCACCGGGGGTGTGGCCTCAACCAACATTCAAGGCAGCTTTAATGGAGAAACTTGGATTCCTGGTGTGGGAGGTACAGGGTCAGTCGGCGGAAACGGCTCTGGCGGCGGCGGTGGCGGTGCGGGCGGAGCCATGTGCGGTAACTGCCTTCTTGTCCCGTGGGGATATTCGGGTTCAAGCGGAGGCGGAGGCGGCGCTGGCGGCTGCGGTGGACAGCCGGCAACGGGTGGGCAGCAGGGTGGTGCGTCTTTTGTGCTCGTGGCTACCGGCGGATCTGTACTTACGCTAAATCAGTCTCGCGTAGTTGCCGGGCGTAGCGGCGATGGCGGTCCGGGTGGCGTCGGTGGCAATGGCGGTGCGGCTGGCAGTCATGCCACCGGTTCGGGTAGCAGCGGCTATGGATACCATGGCGGCAAAGGAGGCGACGGTGCTGATGGAGGAATCGGGGGTGGTGGGGGCGGTGGCTCCGGCGGCAATGCGGGACCGTCCGCGGCGGTTGCGTTGGTCAGCGGCGCGAAAGTCGACGGAACTGGCATTGTTTATTACAAGGGCAGTTCGGGCAGTTTCGGCGGCGGCGGAGCTGGTGGCACGAGCGTCGTCTGCCCCTCAGGGCCTAGTGGGAATTCAGGCGTGCTCGGCAGCGTGGCTGAAACCTTGAGCTATCCTTAGCGAAACGGTACAAGTACGGCGCCTATTAAGACCGCTTCAGACATCTGCTCCACGCGCTCGATGAAAAGTATCTGCACTGTAACAATCGCCTGAGCGACGCTGGAGAGTGTGTACTCATTTTCTGACGCCTGCGTTTGCGTTGTCCGTTGCACGGAAGCCAACCAGAAGAGCGGAGCCAATAAAACATAAGGACAGCGCAATTCCTTCGCGGTCGTTTAGCATCTTCATCTCCCTCACCTGCACAGAATCCATTCTGATCAAAGCAGTAGGGCAGGCCGTAACTAGTCGTGCGATGCTGAGGGCTTTCCCGGCCCCAGCAACGCATGGCCCGGCAACGCATCTGGCACGATCTTTCCTTCGTCGACAACTACGGTTCCCCCCACCACCAAATAGCGCACGCCCACACTTGGCTCCATGGGCTTCGCGAACGTGGAGCGGTCGGTGATCGTTCCAGCATCGAACACAACGATGTCGGCATCGGCACCCTCCTGCAATCTGCCTTTTTGCCGGGCTGCGGGAGTCGAACGCTCCAGTACCTCCGCCGACATGAGACTCATCTTTCGCAGCGCGTCCATCAGCGAAATCGTTCCCTTTTCGCGCACGTATTGGGCGAGCACACGCGAGTAGGTTCCGGCGTTGCGGGGATGACCTTCGACCCCATCGCTAGCGATCATCACCAGTGGGTGAGGGATGACTTTGTCCACGACTTCCTGCGTATTGGCGAAAATCAGCACATAGTGCGTCGTGCCTGCGTTGTGAAGTTCTTCGAAACGTTCCTTGGTGAGATGCTCGCCGGTGTCGGGAAGCACGAGGTCGCCGTAGCCGATGCCCAGCTCTTGCTGCCAGCCTGGATTGAAAAGCGCCGAGTTTATCGCGGTCATTCCCGCGATGTAGGGATAGGCTTCAGTAGTCACATCCAGGCCGCGGGCACGCGCTCCTTCGACCATGGAGAGGCACTCCAAAGCGTCGCGCAGGCAAGTGCTGTTGATGTGCACGATGTGCAACGAAGCGCCGGTGATGGCGGCCGCTCCAATCACTTCGCTGGTCGCCTCAATGGAGGAGCCGGGCTCGACGCGGCCCGCACTGCGCATGTGCGTGTAGACCGGTAGCCGACGCTCGGCGGCGAGACGGAACATGTCAATCACCTCCAGCCGTGTTGCTCCGGGCGTGTACTGTATCCCCATCCCGACGGCCAATCCGCCAGCATCAAGCTCTGTGCGCAGGCGCTGCAGTATTCGCTCGATTTGCTCTGGCGTCGCCGGCTGATCGGTTGCAGGGCCGCTCTTGGGCAGGATGTCCCCGGGCGGCAGCGGTGCTCCGAACACCAGAGCTCGCGCCGCGGCGTGGCTGGCGGAAGTGCCATAGTGGATCAGGGAGTGGCCTTCTTTGGCTTTTAAGAATTGGGCAACGTCGGGTGCACCGATTTCCAGTTCCAGCGCGGTGGTTACACCGTCCAGCGCCTTCGCGCGCTGGCTGGCTAGATCCTGGCCATGCTGGTGCAGATCAATAAATCCCGGAGCGACGATCAGCCCGCTAGACGGAATCACCCGGCGTCCGCTCAGGGGTTCGGACGAGATGCGGACAATCTTTCCGTTGCGGACACCGACGTTGCGCACGGCGTCCAAGCCAGTCTCGGGATCCATGACGCGCCCACCTTCGAGCACGAAATCGAACTGCTGAGCTGACGCAATGGTGGTTGATAAGGCCAGAAGAACGAGAGAGAATACCAGCTTGCGCATGTTTGTTCCGCGTTTGGAGTAGCGAATGATATCAGCATGAAGCCCAGTTTTGCCGTGCTCGCCATCGCGTCAGCTGCGCGGACGTGCTGTGGATCTGCGCATCACTAACTCAGGTTCGATGGCAATTTCCGCAACGTACTTCATGTGCCCCTCGATTCGGTCGAGCAATGTACGCGCCGCAATCTCCCCCATTTTTTTCATCGGCTGTCTTACCGTCGTGAGCGGCGGACTGATGTAGGCAGAGTTCTGGATGTCATCGAAGCCCACCACCGACAAATCGTCGGGCACACGCAGGCCGGCTTCCAAAAAAGCGTGGATGGAACCAATCGCAGAAATGTCATTGTAGGCAAACAGGGCGGTAAAAGGCTGCTTACGCGCCAGCAATTGCCTGGCAAAGGGGTAGCCAAGATTCGGTGTAGGATCATCTCCTTCGAGCTGCACAATCAATTCTGGCCGCATGCCAATGCCCAGTTCTGCAGCGACTTCGCAGATCGCGTTCCAGCGGTCGCCCGAATCTGCGCTTAGCGGTGAACCTTTCATGAACGCGATTTTTTCGTGTCCCAGGTCGGTCAGATGCTTCAGCGCGAGCCATGCGGCATGGCGGTGATCCAGAACCACATTGGTTACGCCTTTGATCCGGCGATGGCCAGCAACCGCTACGGTCGGGAGAGGAGGTTGTTCGGTCAACAACGTGTCCACTGTGATAAACCCTTCAACTCCGCGCTCCAGAAGCATCGTCGAGTACGTTGCGAGCAATGTCTTGTCGTGGCGGTGAGCCACTGTAAGAAAGAAAAAACCTTGCTCTCGAAGATACCGTTCCATCCCGCTAATGACGACAGAGCCGTACGCATCGCCGACTTCCGCCACGATCACTCCAATCGTGTAAGTCCGCTTGACGCGAAGAGAGCGGGCAAAAAAATTGGGCCGATAGTTGAGGTCGCGTGCTGCCGCCAAAATTCTGTTTTTTGTACGCTCCGGAACCGAATGCGAAGCTGAGGAGTTGTTCAGAACGGCCGAAACGGTGCTGGCAGTGAGCCCGACGCTTTCTGCGACAGACCGCAGCGTCACAGCCGGCTTGGCGCTTCGATCAGCCTTCCTTTTGTTATGAACTGTCATTGCGCAAATTCGCGGACTTCGCGCCGGCCGTGCGTCGCCGCGGGGGTTCGATTCTCCCTGCGTCCGACTCCCGGATTGTATCTCACTGCGAGCGGCGGCCGGACGGCAGAGCCGATATCACCGCGTCCTCAAGAATATCGATATTTTTGTCTTGACAACGAAAGGCGTTTGGGGCTAAACCTTTCGTGCAGAGTGGAATAGTACAGAAGTACTAGCTGAAAGGCCAGTAAAAGAACGATATTCTTAATCGCCTTCGCATCTCAGGCGATTTTTGGCAGGAATGGCGTACGGCTGGGGAAATCTGATCTTGCTATGTCAAAAACCCGTCTCTGTGGACGGGACCAACTTCTAGCGTGGGGGAACTCCATGATGAGATTCATTCGCTGGTCGCTCGCCTTGTGTCTTCTGCTGTTCGTGTCAGCATCAGCATTTTCACAAAGTAGAAACACCGGCGAGATTCGCGGCACGGTGTCGGCTGGGGGAGCCGTGGTGCCAGGTGTAACCGTCACGCTCACCAATAGAGACACGGGGGAAACGAAGGATTTCGTCACCAACAAAGACGGCATCTACGACACGGTTTCGACGCCGGCGGGAAACTACACCATCAGCTTTACGGCCAAGGGATTCAAGAAGCTGGTGCGCGGTCCTATCCCGCTGCAGGTGGACGTGATCACTGAGGACGCCGCTCTGGAAGTTGGCTCGATAACGGAAACGGTGACGGTGGAAGCCGAAGGCGCGCCGCTTGTCGAGACCGAAACCGGCCAGCAGGGTTCCATTATGGAATTCAAAACCATTTCAGAACTGCCCCAGTCGGGGGGCGGGATCACCGGCGCAGACTGGGCTTCTTTCAACATCTATCTGCCGGGCGCTGGAGGCACTACGAACGGGCGGACCTCGCAGGCCGGGGGTGCCTGGAATGCCGGCGACGCGGTTTCCATCAACGGCAACCTGCCGAACTTCGGCAACTTCCTTCAGGACGGGGCCAGCACCTTACTGCCGGCGAGCTACAACAACGACGATGAGATCTTCGAGAGCATTCAGGAGGTTCAGATCAACACCTCTTCCTTCTCGGCGCAATACGGCATGGGCGGCGTCATGTTCAACCAGATCAGCAAGAGTGGAACCAACGGTTGGCATGGGTCCGGTTATGAGTTTTTCTCGCAGAGCTTTCTAAATGCCAACACTTATTTCAACAATCAGCAGCCTAAGTTGATTACAAACGCCCTGAACCCCACGGGCCCGGAAATTCCTAACCCTGCGGCGCAAGTGCCGTATTTGCGGTACGACCAGTTTGGCGCCTCCATCGGTGGGCCTATTATCAAGAACAAACTCTTTTTCTTCTTCGACATAGACAGGATCGTCAATAACACCGTGGTGAACAACGGGATTAACGACTTTGCCACCGTTCCTACGGCCGCTATGGAGAAGGGTGATTTTACCGGCATGTACCCCATTTATGACCCGCTCACCACAACCGGGTCGGGGGCGACATTGAGCCGGACGCAGTTCCCCAATAACATGATCCCGGCGAACCGGATCGACCCCGTGGCGGCGGCCATTATGGCTTCCAAGTATGGCTGGCCCACCGCAGCGCAAGGGACAGGAACATGCGCGGCCCCTCCGGACCAGAACGACTGCACAAGTAACTACTACAACGCGCCTAAAACTCCCGCCCCGGTTCACCGATATTTTGGGCGGTTGGACTACGACCTGAGCGCGAAGCACCGCATCATGTTCTCAATCAGCCAGAAGGATAACCCCGGGGTCGACAACGGCCTGTTCCCCTGCCCGCTGAATTGCGGTAGCGGGGACGTGGACGGTTGGAACACGCAGGTCACCGAAACGTGGACGATCAGTCCGACGATCGTCAACGAAATCCGGATGGGTTATACCAAGCAAGGCAACTGGTTCCAATCCCAGTCCCTCGGGTTGAACCCCGCAACGGCATTCGGCCTGCAAGGTACCCATTTTAACCAATTCCCCTTCATTGGCAACTCAAGCATTTATGGTCAATTCGGCGGCCCGGATAACGTAAGCGTCTTGTCGCCCGCCACGGACGCCATTTACATCGAGAACTCGTTTGACCCCTCCGAAATGGTGACGCTAGTCAAGGGCAAGCACGTTCTGCATTTTGGGATTGAGGTGTTGATGGCCGAGGGCAACACCACGGCCTGGGGCTCCAACAGCGCCGGCAACTACGGTTTCACCGGACAATACACCGCAGGCACAACCTGCACGCCGGCAAACGGAACAACGCCAGCAACCTGTACGCTGAATACCGGAACCTCGGGCTCGGGCTTCGCGGATTTCCTGCTCGGCAACATCCAGTCCTGGTCCGCGCAGAACGAGAACGCGACCGGAATGCGGCTGAAGAGCCCGCAGGCCTTCGCTCAGGACGACTGGAAGATCAAGCCCAATCTCACCCTCAACCTCGGCTTGCGCTGGGAGGGGAACACGGGCATGAGCGAGCAATCGAATCGCCTTGGCGATTTCGACCAGAATCTCATCAATACCGTCGGCCCCTTCGCAGGCACCCCGGGCTCGATATGGATTGCCCCTCAGGATAACCGAACGACCTTGCAGAAGCCGGTTTGGAACATCTTCCTCCCTCGGGTAGGCTTCGCCTGGTCGGCCAGGGACAACACCGTCATACGAGGCGGTATAGGGTTCTTTGCCTATAACTACAGCATGGATCTCTATGGTGGTGAGGGCGGTGGGCAAATGGGTTTCGGCAATACCTCTCAGGGCAACATCAGCGACCCTCTCAGTGCCGCCGGGGACACGGGCTGGATTTCCGGCACCGGCAACACTACCCCGCTCTATTTAAGCTCGAGCGCTGCGATGATGGCCAAAGCCCTGCCTTACGTTCAGGGCTCGAAGAACCCGGCGTCCTACACCACCAATCCCGTCTTTAGTCCACCTTACGAACCCTATAACATCAGGCCGGGAGAGATCTGGGAATGGAACCTCTCCATTGAGCGCCAGTTCGCCAGGGACTTTGCGGTGTCGGCCGCTTACGTCGGCAGTCACGGGGCGAATCTGCAATACGTCACCGACCTGAACCAAATCACCAACCCGGCCCTGCTGGCCTCGAACGATATATCGGCCTGCAACGGGGCAACACCCGCAACACCCACATCAGCATCCGCGAACGCCCCCATCCAACCTTGCGCGCGCCCCTATCCGGCGTTTGGAAGCCTTTCCGGCTCAAACTTCAACAGCATCTCCAACTACAATTCGTTGCAACTCGACGTGCGGAAGCGTTATACCCGAGGGCTGACCTTCGATGTCAACTATGCCTGGTCGCATTTCCTGGATGACCAGGACTCGGCCGGATGGGGCAGCACGGCCGGGGCTCAGGCTTGGCAAATCGGAAACAATCCCTCCGCTAACTACGGCAACTCGAACTTCGACATCCCGCAAGCGCTCAAAGGGACTGCGGTATACGAACTGCCGTTTGGCATAGGCAAGCCCTATATGAACCAGAATGCTATCACTGACGCTGTGCTTGGCGGGTGGAGCCTCTCGGGGACGCTTATCTACCAGAGCGGCACTCCGTTCACGGTGCAGGACAAGGGTGATAACGACTATTCGCAGGCCGGCACTGCGTATGCCAACCCCATTCCAGGTGTGAACCCCTTTTCAGGCACCTGCACCATTAACGGCGTGGCTGTACCCACACACACAGTGACCTGCTGGTTCAACCCGGCAGCCTTTGAGACCCCAGCCGAGCAGGGCAACGGGGCGTTCGGGTATGGACGCAGAAACACGCTCTTCGGGCCAAAACTGTCTGATATTAACCTGTCTCTGGCGAAGACCTGGCATTACAAGGAACGAGCCGGGCTCACACTTCGCGCAGACTTCGTTAACGTCATGAACCATCCGAGCTTCTCACTACCGGACACTGGCGGACCTAACGGCAATCCTGACGTGAGTAGTTCGGGCGCGGCCACTATCACGCAACTCGCGAACGGGCCACGTACGATCCAACTGGGCGCGCGGCTATCCTTCTAACGGCGCTCGCGTAACCAAGAAGGACGGCGGCATGCCGCCGTCCTCAGCTCTACGCGGGAAGAACGAGAGATACGTCTTGTCCGCCGTACAATCGGGACATGAGGACAAAACAGGTCGTGGCCTTGTTCTGGGTGGTTCTCTGTCTGGAGTTGCTGTCTGTTTCTCAATCTAGCCCCAGCCGCCAGCAACAGATCGAATCACACAACCGCAAGGCTGCAGAATATCTGAAAGAGAACAGACCCGATCTGGCGATACTGGAATTTAGAGCCATTGTTGCCCTCGATCCGAATAACGTGGATGCCCGTGGCAACCTGGGCACGCTGCTGTTCTTCCAGGGAGACCATACGAATGCGATTCCACAGCTCCGCGCTGCGCTGAAACTGCGACCTACCTTGTGGAAGACGCAATCTCTTCTGGGCATCGCTGAGAAACGCACGGGCGACATCATCCGGGCTCGCGGCGACTTGGAAAAAGCGTTTCCAAACGTGCAGGAAGAGAAGATTCGGATCGAGACTGGGATGGAGCTGATCGAAATCGACTCCGGGACGGGCGATCTGGATAAGGCTGCGGTCATCGTGAATGATCTTCGAAAGCTCGAGCCCACAAATGAGGCTGTTCTCTACACCGCGTACCGAATCTATTCCGATCTTGCCAATGAGTCGCTGCTGAGCTTGTCCGTGGTGGACCCGAATTCTGCCCGAATGCAACAGGCGATGGCGCACGAACTGGCGAAGCGGGGGAATACGGCGGAAGCGATCGAGCACTATCGGGCCGCACTCAAAATCGACCCGCGCCTTCCGGGACTCCATTTCGAACTTGCTGATATGCTCGGCACTTTGTCAACTGCCGAGGGCCGGAAAGAGGCCGAAAGCGAGTACAGAGCGGCCTTGCAGGCCAATCCTTTAGACGAGCAAGCGGAATGCAAGCTCGGCGATATCGCTCTTCAGAGAGACGACTTGAAGGAAGCGAATGAACATTACACTCGCGCCCTGCAGTTGCAGCCGAACGATCCAGAAGCCAGCATTGGCATGGCAAAGGTTCTTATGACGATGGATCAACCGCAAAAAGCTGAGCAGCTTCTACAGCATGCTCTCCAGCTCGATCCAACCAGTGCTGTGGCTCACTTCCGTCTGAGCACCGTATACCGGCAAACAGGACGCACCGCTGAGGCCAAACACGAATTAGAGGAATACCAAAAATACAAACAGATGAAGGACAAACTCCGCGAGATTTATCACGACTTGCATCAGCAGCAAGGCACCGACGAAAACGATGTAGCGAATCCAAAGAAATAGTCAAGAGAAACGAGGTCGTTGGACGACACCAGCAATCTCAGGATTGCTTTGTCTCAGAGAACATCACGATTATGAAGACACTTCTTGCGGCTTCGATATTGTCATCGGTTGTTCCACTGATTGCTGTTCTTACTATCCCGGCCGCCCCGGGGATCCCAAAGTAATTTATCTGACGCAGGATAATTTCCTGTGAATTCGGCGATGGGGTAGGACTTCGTTGGGAGAAACCCAGAAACGCTATCACGAACGGAGTCTAGCTGCAAAAGTTTTCGTGTACGGATACGAACAAATAGATAGTGCTTTCTCGGTTAATCGCAGGCTCGAGCAATAGCTTTTATCGACGAGGGTTTGGAATCCAAAGGGATATCCCAAGAGAGCCAAGAACACTAAAACGTTTCTGGTCGAAGCTCTGAACGAGAAAATCGTAGCCAACGAAATGAAGAGCGTATAGCAATCACAAGAAATGCAAGCGGGCATGAGCACGTTCCAATAGGGTGGCTGACAGTGGCACCGTTCGTTATCTCTTTGCCTGAATCAGTAACCGCACGCAAACAGTTGACGGAGATTTTCCAAACGATTACGAGCGTGTCTCGCTAAACGGGAAGCTGCGGGTTCCTGCGAACGGCTTACGCTCCTTTGAGCTTCGCTTGCGGCATGGTTTTGGGATTCGTTCCTCGTTCTCCCTGTAACTCTGTTTGTATATTTATGGAGGAATGATCTCATCACCTGAATCCCTCTCTTACTTCAGCCGAAACCGACCGGAACAAACAACGCTATGCCATAAACGGAAAGCCAATTCTCACGATCGGTCCCCCGCGCGGCGTTCCCCTTCCTCCTCACCCTGCGAAAGCAACTTCTCATTCAAAGTTGAAATACTCTCTACTTAGATTATTTCCGACAAGAAACGTTTGAGCAGGGAAGCGCACTATCCTGCATGGAGTAAGGCATGGCCGATCAGCCCACGAATGGGAATTCGAAGCCGGATGACTCTCGGTCCGGAAGAGCACCGACGGACCCGCCTCGCCTTACACTGCCCAAGGGCGGCGGATCCATTCACGGCATCGGGGAGAAGTTTGCAGCCAATCCGGTGACCGGTACTGGCTCGATGACGGTTCCGATAGCGACAAGTCCCGGCCGCTCGGGATTTGGGCCGAGCCTCTCGCTCTCCTATGATTCCGGCGCTGGCAACGAACCCTTCGGTTTTGGCTGGTCCGTACATCTGCCGGCTGTGACGCGGAAGACGGACAAGGGTCTACCGCAATATAACGACAGCCAAAACTCCGACATCTTTCTGCTGTCGGGAGCGGAAGACATGATGCCCGCACTGGTCGAGAGCAAAGGCGAGTGGATCTTCGACATTTCCTCACGCTTGCTCTACGGCAACCAGTACAGCGTGCAGGGGTATCGGCCGCGGGTGGAGGGTCTTTTCGCTCGCATTGAGCGCTGGGCCAACACTTCCGACGGCTCCGACGTGTTCTGGCGGACAATCTCAAAGGAAAATATTACTACCTGGTTCGGGCAGAATGCCGAGAGCCGCATCGCCGATCCCTCCGATCCGACGCGCACCTTCAGTTGGCTGATCAGCGAGAGTTATGACGACAAGGGCAACGTCATCGCCTACGGTTATAAGGCAGAAGATTCGAGCGGCGTCGATCTCATCCAGGCCAATGAGCGAAACCGAAGCACGCTTTCGCGCTCCGCGCAGCGTTACATCAAATACATCTACTACGGAAATCGCACTCCGTACTTTCCTGATCTGACGGCCGCCAGCGCGACGCCGCTGCCAACCGACTGGTGCTTCGAGGTGGTCTTCGACTACGGCGAGCACGATCCGCAAGTGCCCACACCAATTGAGACTCGGCCGTGGATATGCCGGTTGGACCCGTTCTCGACTTATCGACCGACCTTTGAAGTGCGCATCTACCGGATCTGCCAGCGCGTTCTGATGTTTCATAACTTTCCCGACGACCCGAGCGTCGGCGCGAACTGTCTGGTGCGCTCGACTGACTTGGTGCATGCATCGAGCCCGCCCGCCGATCCGACTCAGCCGTTCTACTCCTATCTGTTGTCGGCTTCGCAGTCGGGGTACACGCCGAATGGCGCTGGAGGCTACATTTCGAAATCTCTGCCGCCGATCGATTTCACCTACACCGAAGCCGTGATCGATGAGACGGTGCGTGATCTGGATCCTGAGAGCCAGATGAATTTGCCCAACGGCATGGACGGCTCGCATTATCGCTGGGTCGATCTGGACGGCGAGGGAGTTTCGGGAATCCTGACAGAGCAGGCAGGAGCGTGGTTTTACAAGGCGAATCTCAGTCCGGCCAATGTGCAATGGACTGGTCCCACAGCTCTCACGCTGCCGCAGTTCGCGCCGGTGCGAACGGTAGAGCAGTTGCCTTCACTGGCTGCGCTCAGCGCCGGGCGGCAGCAGTTGCTGGGACTCTCCGGAGATGGCTTTCTCTCGCTGGTCCAGTTTGATGGGCCCACTCCCGGCTACTTCGAGCGGACGCAGGAATTCGGCTGGGAGCCGTTCATGCCGTTTCAGTCGATGCCGGTGGTGGACTGGAAGAATCCCAATCTGCGCTTCATTGACTTGACCGGCGATGGTTTTGCCGACGCGCTGATCAGCGAGGACGATGTCTTCTGGTGGCACAACTCGCTCTCGACCGAGGGCTTTGCCAAGGCGCAACGTGTACCGCAATCGCTCGATGAGGAAACCGGTCCGCAGTTGGTCTTCGCCGACGGAACGGAGTCGATTTTTCTGGCCAACATGTCAGGCGATGGGCTAACTGATCTGGTACGGATTCGCGCCGGTGAAGTGTGTTACTGGCCGAACCTGGGCTACGGTCGCTTCGGTGCGAAGGTCACCATGGACGGCGTGCCGCGCTTCGACCGGCAGGAACTGTTCGACGCCCGCAGAATTCATCTGGCGGATATTGACGGCTCGGGGACTGCGGACATCCTCTACTTCGCCGCCGGCGAAGTTGACATCTACTTCAGCCAGTCGGGCAACAGCTTTGCGCAACGACGAGTCCTGAGTCACTTTCCCCTGATCGACACAGCTTCTTCCGCTGCTGTGCTGGACCTGCTGGGCAACGGCACAGCCTGTCTGGTGTGGTCGTCTCCATTGACGGGAAACTCGCGGGCGCCGATGCGCTACATCGACCTGATGGGCGGAGTGAAACCGCACCTGCTGGTGGGTGTGGTGAACAACCTCGGCGCGGAGACGACGATATGTTATGCGCCTTCGACTAAGTTCTACGTGGCCGACAAGCTGGCGGGAATGCCCTGGATCACGCGGCTGCCGTTCCCGGTGCAGGTGGTGGAAAAAATCGAGACGGTGGACGTGATCAGCCGCAACCGCTTCGTGACCTGTTATGCCTACCATCACGGTTACTACGACGGCGTAGAGCGCGAGTTTCGTGGATTCGCCAGAGTCGATCAATGGGACACCGAGGACTTCGCGAGTCTCAATGCGTCATCTGCTCTGCCCCAGCCGACCAACGAGAACGCCGCGTCGAATGTTCCTCCGGTGCTGACCAAGACTTGGTTCCATACAGGGTTCTTCTTTAATTCCGACGCGATTTCGACGCAGCTTCATTCGGAGTACTACAGCGAAGGTGATGCGGCCACAGGATTGGCTGGGCTGAACCCGGCGGAGACACAGGTTCTACTGCTACCTGATACTGTCCTGCCGACAACGGTGCTGCTAGCAGACGGAACACGGCTGGCCTACGACCTGTCGGGCGAGGAGATGCGCGAGGCTTGTCGTGCGCTGCGCGGTTCGATGCTGCGGCAGGAAATATACGCGCTGGACGGCACGGAGGCAGCCGACCGACCGTACACGACCTCCGAAAAGAATTACACCATCGAAGTGCTCCAGCCGCAGGGACCGAATCCCTACGGAGTTTTTCTGACTTATTCGCGCGAGTCGCTGGGGTTTCACTATGAGCGGCAGTTGTTTCCGGTGGTGGGCGGAACGCTTGCGAATCCCTCAGCGCCGCCACCGGGAGCGGCGCTTGCCGCCGATCCCAGGGTGACACATGCGATGACCCTGGCTGTAGATGGATACGGCAATCCACTGCAGTCGGCGTCCATTGCTTACGGGCGGCGCTTCCTTGATCCCGCGCTGAGCGCGGCCGATCAGGCGAGCCAGCAAACTCTGCTGGCTACAGTAACGGTAAACTCGTTTACCAATGCGGTAATCGAGGACGATGCCAACCGCACGCCATTACCGGCGCAGTCGAATGTCTACCAATTGCTGCAGTGCCAGCCGGCAGCCAATCTGCCGAACTTCACCAATCTCTTCGCCTTTGCCGAGATGCAGTCTCTGGTCACGGCGGCCAGCGATGGCGCGCACGACATCGCGTTCGAGAACCTGAATCCTACCGGCCTGAACGCCGGCCAACCCTATCGACGGCTGCTCAACTCGACAAGAACTCTCTACCGGCCCGACGATCTAGGACAAGCGGCGGGCAATCCGGATGCGCTGCTGCCGCTAGGAACACTGGAGTCGATGGCGCTGCCGGGAAACAGTTATAAGCAGGCGCTCACGGCAGGACTGATTCCGCTGGTGTTTACGCGCGGCGCGATGGCTCTGCTGCCAACGCCGGCAACCGTTCTGGGCAGCACTGGGGTCGACGGCGGCGGGTATGTGGATCTGGATTCGAACGGAAACTGGTGGATTCCTGGAACGCGCGTGTATTACTCGCCTACTGCAGGCACGGCGCTTGCGGAAAGCACGGCCGCGTCCGCGCACTTCTATCTTCCACAGCGCTTTGTCGATCCCTTCGGCAACGCGACGATTGTGGCCTATGACGATCCGCACGACCTGCTGGTGATTCATACTACCGACGCTTTAGGAAATGTTGTCCAGGTACAAAATGACTACCGAGTTTTGGCGCCCACGCTGCTGACCGACGCGAACGGAAATCAGACCGCGGCGCGATTCGACGCTCTCGGCCTGGTTGCCGGAACCGCTGTGATGGGAAAGTCCGGGCAGAACATCGGCGACTCGTTCACCACGTTTACCGTCGATTTGCCACAAGCACAGATCGACACCTTTTTCAGTGCAACCGATCCACACACACTCGCCGCCGCGCTGCTCGGCACCGCGACCACGCGCATCATTTACAACCTGCAACAGTATGTAGAGTCCAGCCAGGCCGCACCGACGAACCCGGCGGCGTGGCAGCCGGTCTTCGCCGCCATGCTAGCTCGTGAAATCCACGAGAGCGATCTAACCAAGGGCGCGGTGAGTCCGGTGCAGGTCAACTTCAGCTACTCGGACGGATTCGGGCGCGAGATTCAGAAAAAGTTGCAGGCGGATCCCGGACCAGTGACCGACGGAGGTCCCGCGGTCAATCCGCGATGGATCGGCAGCGGCTGGACCATCTACAACAACAAAGGCAAACCGGTACGGCAGTACGAACCTTTTTACAGCAATCTGCCTACGCTCGGTCACCAGTTTGAGTTCGGAACGCAGGTCGGCGTCAGTCCCATTCTTTGCTACGACCCACTAGACCGCGTAGCAGCCACGGTCCACCCGAATCAGACTTACGAGAAGGTGGTCTTCGATCCCTGGTGGCAACAAAACTGGGATGTGAACGACACGGTACTCGTGACCGATCCTACGACCGACCCCGACGTCGGCGACTTTTTCTCGCGAATGGACCCGGTCGACTATTCGCCGACCTGGTATACGCAGCGGTTTGGCGGTGGCATGGGGCCGCAGGAGGCGATGGCCGCGACCAAAGCCGCCGCGCACGCCAATACGCCGACCACCATTTACTTCGATACGCTCGGCCGGGCGATGTTAACGGTCGTCGATAACGCGGCGGCCGGAAACTACTCCACTCACAGCCAGCTCGATATTCAGGGATATCAGCGCACGGTCACCGACGCGCTCGGGCGCGTGGTGGCGACCTACGACTACGACATGCCGGGCACGCACCTTCATCAGTCGAGTATGGAGGCTGGCCAGCGCTGGATGTTGAACGACGTTGCCGGCAAGATGGTTCGCAGCTGGGACGATCGTGGACACAACGGGCGCGCCGCCTATGACGCGCTTCGGAGGCCAACCAACCTGTATGTGCTAGGAACGGATGCGGTCAACTCCGATCCGCGAACACTGGCTGCGGAAGTCTGCTTTGAAAAGACAGTTTACGGCGAAGGGCAAGCGGGCGCACAAACTCTCAACCTGTGTACGCGAGTGTTTCAACACTTCGACACGACCGGGCTCAACCAGAACATGACGCTGAACCCTGTGACCAATCAGCAGGAGGCTTACGATTTTAAAGGCAATCTGTTGCGCAGCAGTCGGCAGTTCGTCTCTGATCCGAAAGCCCTTACGGACTGGAACGGAGCGGCTCCGCCGCTCCTGACGGCCTACACCGCAAGTACGCGGTTCGACGCGCTGAACCGGCCCACAGCGTTGACGTCGCCAGACGCGAGCGTGACCACTCCAATCTACAACGAGAGCAATGCGCTGGACATGGTCAGCGTCAATTTGCAGGGTGCTGCCGCATCCACAAATTTCGTGACTGGCATCGATTACGACGCCAAGGGCCAGAGACTGCAGATCACCTACGCGAATGCCGGGACCAATACGGCGTATACCTACGATCCGCAGACCTTCCGCCTGACCGGCCTAACCACTACGCGACCGGCCTCTCCAGCGAACCAGCAGACAGTGCAGGATCTCGCCTACACCTACGACCCGGTCGGAAACATTACGCACATCCAGGACGATGCAGATCTGCAGAACGCAGTCTTCTTTCGTAACGTGCGAGTGGAACCGAGTTGCGACTTCACATATGACGCCATCTATCGGCTCATCGAGGCTACAGGACGCGAACAGTTGGGGCTGGGCAGCACCAACAGTCCTCTGGCTCCGACGCCCACCTCCTACAACGACGTTCCACGCGTTGGATTGCTGCAGCCGGGCGATGGCAACGCGATGGGCATCTACGACGAGCAATATCAGTACGACGCGGTCGGCAACTTCGTGACTTTCATCCACCGCGGAACCAATCCCGCCAATCCTGGCTGGACGCGGTCCTACAGCTACAACGAAGCCAGCTTGTTGAATGCGGCACAGGTGAGCAACCGGTTGAGTTCGTCGACCATCGCAGGCAACCTGCCGTTCGTCGAGAAGTACTCCTACGACCCCCACGGCAACATGACGAGCATGCCGCAATTGCAGGCTATGCAATGGAACTTCAAGGATCAGCTGTACATGACGCAACGCCAGGCGGTAAACGGATCCGATACCGACGGTACGCAAGACCAGGGGCAGCAGACGTTTTACGTCTACAATGCCGACGGCGCGCGCGCGCGCAAGACGACCTTCTCTAGCGCGGGCATCATGCTGAAGCAGCGGTTTTATCTTGGCGTCTGCGAGATCTATCAGGAGTATGACGCGCAAGGAAACGTGACGCTCGAGCGGCAAACTCTACATATGATGGACGACAAGCAGCGCATCGCGTTGATCGAGACGACGACCACCGACACCAGCGTGCCTGCCGTCACTCTGCCCTCGGCCACAACCCGCTACCAGTTCAGCAATCACCTGGGCACTGCGTGCCTCGAACTCGATGAGACAGCAGCGGTGATCTCTTACGAAGAGTACTACCCTTATGGCAGCACTTCCTATCAAGCAGGGCTAACGGTGGCGGAGGTGAGCCTCAAGCGCTATCGCTATACCGGCAAGGAGCGGGACGAGGAAAGTGGCCTCTACTATCACGGGGCCCGCTACTACGCCCCCTGGATAGGAAGGTGGACGAGCTGCGATCCGATGGGAATGGTGGAGGGCCCGAACTTCTACCTCTATGCTGCGGCGTCGCCAGTGTGCATGGCAGACCGAAATGGCATGCAGGCGAGTAATCCGCACCCCGAAGACACGGACATTCACCAGGTCTGGAAGGAAGGGCCCGCCTCGGATGGTGGCTCCGCGCCGGACAAATCCTCCACGACGGTGCCGCCTGCATCCGGCAAATCCACCAAAGCATCCTCCTCATCGGTTGGAGACACGATTAAGCACGCCGCTTTGTCGGTTGGGAAATGGTTTAAACACGCCGCTTCGTCGATTGGAAAATGGCTTCAACACGCGGCGGCGGCGGTGGGGAAGTTTTTTGAGAAGGTGGCCGGTGGCATACACTCAATCGCGAATTGGATGCGAGATTGGCTTCCCGGACTGGTTGCCGCGCCTCTCGCCGGAATTGTAGACACGCTGGCGGGATTCAGTCGCCTCCTCGGAAGCGCCTTTTCCGGGAAGGGAAAAACTGCGGTTCAAGGCCTGAAAGACATGGGGCTTGGACTGCTCAGCATGGTCGGCCTGAAGCAAGTCGTCGAGGAGAAGTGGATTTCTCCGGAGGAGGTGGATGTTCACACCACCACCCTCAAAATGCCTCGAACGATGGCAAAAGACATAAAGGAAGCGAGCGATATTCAGAAAAGGCTAGCCCCAGATGCGTGGAAAAACGGGATGCATGCCTGGCATGCCGCCACGAACGCGCACGTTGTCAACCGGCTGGGGCCCGTTGCCGCGCCTCTCCTCTGGCTCGCTGGGGTGATTCACGAGAGCCCGATTGACTGGGGTTCGTTTATGAGCGAGCAAAAAGCCCAGGGCACGGTGAATCACATCCTGGATTCATCCACGGACATTTTGGCCAATGCCTGGGGCATCCTCTTGGGAATGGTGCTGCCTCGCAAGATCGCTGTGAAAGCGGGGGCCATTACGGGCAATTACATCCCGGGACCGGGGGACCCTGATCCGGAAGGCGTCGGAAAGGGGGGCTATAAAGGTCGGCCCCAAGACGCATGGGGGCAATACCCCTAAGGGTGAAGAAGAATGTTCGAGGGGCTGAAAAAACGGTTTTTTCGCGCGTTAGCACCGGTTCCCCGTGTGGCGCTGGGAGAGATTTCCTTTGCGCTCTTTCCGCAAATCGTGCAGCGAGGAGGGCAATACTATTTGCGCTACCAAATACAGATGCCTCCTGGCGATCAGTTCCAGGCGCGGATGGTGCCCTTCTCAAGGATTACGAATGACAAAGGCTATTACTTTTTCGGGACGCCCATTAGCCTTCCGGAACGGGGCCATCTCGTCGAAAGTCCGCTTTCCAGCGACGGACTTACAAATTTTGCAAAAACAAATGCCATTTACTGGCTTAATCCGGATGGACGAGAGGTCCACCTCGAAATCCTAATGGAGGCTGAACACCGCCCATGACGGAGCGCAGCCCACAGTCACCCGTTGGCGCAAGCAACGGCCGGAACATTGCCCGTTGAACCTGAGAAGGAGAGTATCAAGATGGCGGAACAACTGAAAGACATTTGCCTGCGCTTGCAGGTACTGAACGCGCAGCATCAACCCCTGGGCGGCACGGTGGACGTCGCCTGCAAGCTCCAGAACGAGGGCGATGCGTTTTACATCCGTGCGGCCGACGCGTCGCAGAACATCGATGTACGTGGACTGAAGCGTGACGCCAGCCATCCATACGAGGTGACCGTAACGCCTACGGGAACTTCGCTGGCAAGCACCCAGGTTGCGACCGTGCCGGCGGCGGGTTTCAAGACCGTTCAGTTCGTCATTGACAACGCAGGGTCCGGCGATAAGAAGAAGGCGGTCGCGTCCTCTGTTTCTCCTACGTCTGCGGTTGCCGGTGCGGTTGGTTCGGTACCCGTCACGCCCCCGGTTCCGTCTCCTATCGCTCCACCTATTTCAAACAACTCTACCCTGACGGGTCATCTTGTCTTCGATTACGCTCTGCCCGCGGCAGGGATCGGCGCCGTGCTCTATAACGTCGGCTTCGCCGGACAGGACACCGTTCTCGGTCGAACCATCACGGACGTGGAAGGAAATTATTCCATCTCCTACGCGCTGCCAGCGGCGGGCGCAGCCAACCTGCAAGTGCGGACGCTCGACCCCAACGGCAACGAAATAACTCTTTCCACAACGAAGTTCAATGCCGCGGAGCTAGAGACACTCAACCTGGTTGTTCCCGCCAAGGTAAAGCCTCTGGCGCCAGAATTCCAGAGGTTTGCGTCGGACATGAGCCAGAGCATCGGTGGAGTCGCGAACCTGGCCGAAGCCCAGGAAAACGCCGGACGGCAGGATCTGACCCTGCTGAATCAATCAACCAACTGGGATGCGCGTCTGGCTGCACTGGGCGCACTCTCGGCTCAGCATACCGTGACCACCGGGATAAACCAGGAGGGGCTGTATGCCATGTTTCGCGTAGGATTGCCGACCGATCCAGGAACGCTAGCGACCGTGCCCACAGCTACGGTGCAAGCGGCTCTGACGGCGGCGAACAGCGCCGGGGTCGCCAGCATGAACGAAAAAGAGGCGGCGACGACGGTCTCCCAATTCACAAACTTCGCGACGCGGAACCAACTCGCAGCAACTACTCCTGGCGGAGTCTCAACCTTCAGCGCGATGTTGGCGGCAAAATTGGCGAATTCCTCCCAGCAATCAGCCTTTGCCAATCTTTATTTCAGCAACCCCTCGTCGACGGATTTGTGGACCGGTGCTGCCAAACTTGGCATCAATACCGACACGCTGAATTCTCTGAAGCTTCAGGGGAAATTTCTTTATCTCACCTTCAACAATGTAGCGCTGGCGAATGCGCTTCAGTTGCAGATCGGGCAGCTCCAGAATCTTTCGCAACTAGCAGACAAAGACTTCGACCTCAACGCTACCTGGCAATCTACGTTGCAGGGAGTGGTGCCCCCCGGCGGCACGCTCGATTCTTTGATTCCTTCCATTTACGCGGGCGCGACTACTGCAGACCGGCTCGCTGCCTACACAGGGGATCTGGCGCGCAAGGTGCGAATCAGCTTCCCCACGCAGGTTGCTGCACGCATGATCGAACGCCAGCAGCTGGCCGTGAGCCCAGCGATCGCCGCGACCGCCACGGCTTTCTTGCGTGCCGCCTCGCAGCTTGGATACAGCCTGGGGCGTACGCCGTTGAATGCTTTTATAGCCAGCTCGGGCAGCCAATTGCCGGCTCTGGATGCCAATAGCCTGGAGACCGTAAAGACGCTGCACCGCCTTTACCAGATAACTCCGAGCACCGAATCCTTTCAGGCCACGCTCAGTCTGGGATTCACCTCGGCGCGGCAGATCGCCTCGTTCAGCAAGAATAACTTTCTCTATCAGTACGGCAGCAAGTTTCCCGCCGGAGAGGCCGCATGGGTTTATGGGCGGGCTCAAACACTCTCCTCAGTGACATTTAATATCTGTTCGTCAGCCATTGCCATGGACACGGCGCCGCCGGTCTATACACTCTCAGCCAGCAGCACGCAAAAGCAGGCGGCCAAGAGCGCTCTGGTTGAGCAGTTCCCCAGCATTGCCAGCCTTTTCGGCAACATGGATTATTGCGAGTGCCAGGACTGCTCCTCCGTGCTAAGTCCGGCGGCTTACTTCGTCGACGTTTTGCAGTTTCTGGGCAGCTCTTCCTCATCCGCCAACGCTCAAGGATACTACCCGCTCGATGTGCTGATCGGCAGCCTGAATGGAGTCATTCCCGGGCGGCGACCCGACCTCGGCGCGTTGCCGCTCACCTGCGAGAACACCAATACGGCGATGCCGTACATCGATCTGGTCAACGAGATACTGGAATACTTCATCGCCAACCAACATCTTGACACAAACCTTGCGTACGACACGGGAACGGCCACGACCGCGGAGCTGACCGCCGAACCGCAGAACATATTGCCGCAGGTCTACAACACCACGCTGAAGCAGGCGCTTTTTCCGCTCGATCTTCCCTTCGATCTATGGATCGAGACGGTGCGAGGATTCCTCAACTACTTCAAGACGCCGCTAGCGCAGGTGCTCGCTACGCTTCGTCCGGTTGACGCCCTTGAGCTCTTCACCGACGCCAACAATTACCCGTATTATCGCGCGCAGATCTTCGCCGAGAACTTGGGACTTTCGCCGAGCGATTACGAGGTGCTGACCGGAACGGCAAGTGGTCTGTCGCCGGTGACGACAAACTGGTTCAAGCTTTATGGCTATCCGAGTGCAGCAGCTGCGCTTAACGGAACAGCGACGCTTGATCCGCTGAGCTCAGCGGAAAATCTGGCGCAGGTGCTTGGGCTGACTTACCAGCAGTTGACCGATCTGCTCGAAACGGGATTTCTCAATCCTGGACTGTATCTGCTGATTTATCAATTTCAGCGGCTGGGCATCGATATGAGCGATGCTTTCAGTTACACCGGCCAGCCCGGCTATTCGCCGCTTCCAACTGTTGCCACAGGCAATCCACCGGCTACAACTGTCGCCTCCTTCGAGGCGCAACTAAATGCCATCACGGCGCGCTACAAGGCGTTGAACCCCGCTACGAGCTTCAACGCCATAACCTGGCTGAAGAGCACTCTGCCTGCGAATTATTCGAGCAAAGTTCTCGTGCTCGCTGACCCCGACAGTGGGTGCAACTTCGGCGCAACGACGCTTCAATACGCCGACAATAAAACACCGGCCGCGCCGCTTGACTTTCTGAAGTTCAATTTGTTTGTGCGTCTGTGGCAAAAGCTGGGCTGGACCATGGGCGAAGTAGACCGGGCGCTGCAGGCGTTCTTTCCCTCGAACCTGCCGGCGTGGACCGACCCCGGCTTCGACGCGGCTTTCACCAACGCCTGGAAGACCGCTTTGGTTTACCTGGCTCATCTCGACGCACTAAACACGCAACTGGCGCCGGCAATGGGACGCGATGCGCTGCTGCCGCTCTGGGCCAATCTGCCAGTGCAGGGGCCAAATCCGCTCTACGGCCAACTCTTCGTGAACTCGAGCGTATTGAATAACGACTGGGCCTTCGACGATCCGGCTGGAAACTTTCCGGTTCCGGTCGCCGACCTGACCGCAGCATCTCTTCAAACCTTCTCCGCACACTTGGCTTCGATTCAAGGAGTGCTCGGCCTCACTTCCGATGACATTACGGCAATCTTCGCCGACACCGGCTCAGCGGCAGATACCGTTTCTGGGGTGCCCACCTTCACGCTGAACAATCTTTCGATCTGTTACCGGTATAGCACCCTTGCCAAGTGTCTTGGGCTGGACGTGGAGGACATGATCTCGCTGAAACAGATGTCGAGGATCAATCCATTCCAGCCTGTTTCGGGCTTGGCCATTTCGCAACTCAGCGACGACGTTCTGTTCAACACGACGCTGCTCTTCGTCCAGGAAGCGCAGGCGGTTCAAAACAGCAACTTCGCGGTCGAGGACTTGCAGTACCTGCTGCGGCATCAGTTCGATCCGGTCGGCAAATATCAGGTCGATCAGAATGCGTTGTTGACGCTGCTGCAACAGACGGCCAGCGGTCTGGCGCAGATTGAGAGCCAGAATGCCCTACCGGCCAACCTGATGAGCATGCCCGAAACGCTGCTCGATCAGATACTCTCCACACTGATCCCCGCGGCGATTCTGAAGAGCTTGTTTGCACTGTTGACCAACGCACAAGATCTGACCGCAACGCAGAGCGGAGCAGCTACAGCCATCGATCCGACCCCGTTTGCGGCGGAGACTGAACTCAGCTTCAGCTACGATTCGACCACGCAGATTCAGAGTGTCACGTACACCGGGCTGCTGCTGGATTGGAAGAAGGCGGAGCTGCTTACCATCAATTCGTCGGCTGAATTCAGCGCGCTGCTGGATGGATTGCAACAACAGGCTTCAGTGGCGCTCAGCCAGAACTTCGGAAACATTCTGGGAGTGTGGGCCAGCTTGGCCGAGTACGAGGCAGTGGAGACGGGCGCCACGACCGCATTGCCGACGACGGAGTTGTTGAGTACCGATCCCGCATTGAGCCTGAGCTATGACGCGGTAGGACAACTGCAGTGGGCTGGGTATCGAGGCGTTCTGACGGATGCAAACAAGAGCGCGCTGGCCGCGGTTGCCATGCCCTCGGCAGCGCTGGCGACGCTGCTTTCGAACATTTTGAATGACCTGCAATCACAGGCTCTGCCAGCCTACAGCCAGCTTGCCGGCAGTCTGCTGGCGATGCTCACCAATGTGCAAACCTTCGAGGCCACCACAACCGGAGTCACTGCGGCCAACCAAGTGGATGTGAACGGCTTCTTCACTGCGCTGGCAACCGCGCAGCAGAATGGCACCATTACCGGGCCAGTGCCGGCGTTGCAATTCAGCTATAGCGCCGCTTCCCAGACGCAGACAATCAGCTGCCAGGGTATTCTCACCGATGCCTTGCGTGGGCAGTTGGCGGCGTTGCCAGGATTGTCGGCAACTGCCACGGGCCTGCTGCAGTCGGTGCGCAACAGCATGGTCGCGCTCTTCGAGACGCTGGCATCCGGTCTGCTTACGGTCGCTGCCACCGATCTCGATAATTACGTTGCGCCATTTCTCGGGCTGGACGCGACTGGTTCGCAAAAACAGGCCAAGGGGGAGCTGATTCAGGTCTTCTTGCCGCTCCAGGCACAGAGTCTCTCGCTAGCTTTCATCCTGCAGACACTGTCTTCCAATCTTTCTTCCGATCCGTCGCTGACGGAGGCTTTGGTGATCGACACAGCTCTGCTCTCGGATCCGTCGAATCAAGGCAAGGCGCTGCTGGGATCGTTCCTTAGTCTGGCGCAGCCGGGCGTCAGCGCATCGTACTTTGCCGGGACAACCCTACTGACGTCCGGCATCGCCGCGACTCCGGATACATCCGATCCAACCAACAGTGTGGCTGGCGCGACAAGCTGCAGCTTTATGGGCTATTTGCAGGTGCCAACGGATGGCCCCTATCGCTTCTTCGCCGAGTTGGGGAACGCCGGCGCAACTGCTTTATTCAATTTGACAGCGCCCTCGTCGTCGGCGCTGCTTGCGAATCCCATCATTCCCAGCACTGCGGCAACCGTGAATAACGATGAGATCAGCCAGTTTGTAACGCTGCAGGGCGGAGTCTTCTATCAATTCAATCTCACTTTCTCGAATCTCGGAAGCAACGGCGCTAAACTGCTCATCCAGGGCGAGAACATGCCCAAGGGGCCATTGAGCCAGATCGTCCTTTGTCCGCTAACGTCGGCCAATGACTTCCTTTCTGCTTATACCTTGTTAGCCAAAGCTCTACAGATTCTTGAAACCACCAGCATCGACCAGCGCGAGATCAGTTACATGATCGCGAACGCGCCCCTGTTCACTAATCTACGCCTGAGCTCGCTGCCTACCCAGCCCAGCGATGCCAACATGCTCAGCCTGTTTGCGCAGATGTTAACCCTGATCGACTACGCCGACCTCCGCAAGAATCCAGCCGGAGGTACGGACGGGTTGATCGATGTTTTCCAAGGCGTGGGAACGACGTTTCAGGAATTGCCTCCCGGAAGTCTGACGAGCAATACCAACCTGCAGGCTCCTTGGACGGCTCTGGCTAACTTGACCAGGCGCAATGTCGCCGATGTGCGGGCCATCGCCACCTTCTTCGGGCTGATTCAGGATCAGGTCATAGGCACAGGATCGAGCGCAGTGGAAAATGTTACGGCAATCGGCGACTTCGGCGACAACAAAGGGATTCGCCGTATCTGGCAGGCGCTGCAACTGATCCAGATCCTGGGGATTCCCATCTCCGCCGTAACGGCGTGCACGGGGATTGCGGCGCTGGCGCCGCCAGCCTCCGCGCCTGCGCCCAACCAGATCGCCACCAACTTGAAGAATGCGGTCAAGGCGCAGTACACGAGTGCCCAGTGGTTGCCAATCGCGCAGTCGGTTTTCGATCCTTTGCGCAAGATGAAGCGTGACGCGCTGGTCGCTTATCTGGTGAATGCGCTCAATCTTGAGAATGAAAATCAGCTCTTCGAGTATTTCCTTGTCGATCCCGGGATGGAGCCGGTGGTGCAGACCTCACGTCTGCGGCTGGCCATGTCATCGCTGCAAACTTTTGTGCAGCGCTGCCTGCTCAATCTGGAGAACGGCAACACGAACCCTGCGCTCAATGTCTCGCCCTCCGCCATCGATGCCGACTGGTGGTCGTGGATGAAGCGCTACCGGGTGTGGCAGGCCAATCGCGAGATTTTCCTCTATCCCGAGAATTGGATGGAGCCGGAGATGCGTACCGGCATGACTGACCTCTTTGAGAGCCTGGAGAGCGATCTGCTGCAAGGCGACGTTACCGATGACCTTGCCAATCAGGCGTTCCTGAACTATCTGACCGGCCTTGAACAGCGTGCGCGGCTGGACGTGGTTGCCAGCTATCTTGATCAGAACCTGACGGATGCCGGAGTCAGCACGCTTCATGTACTGGGCCGGACCTACAGCCATCCCCACAAGTACTTCTATCGGACCTATTCGAGCGGAGTCTGGACTGGGTGGGAGGCGGTGAGCGCCAAGATCGAGGGAGACCACATCGCGCTTGCCATGTGGAAGGGCAGGCTGAATCTTTTCTGGGTAACCTACATTACGCAAGCTCAGCCAGCGCCACCACCGCCCGCGGGTGGTGATCCTATCACCAAGCTGGGCCTTGGCGATATCGTGGATAGCATTGTCTCGTCCGCCCCGACGACTCTGGTCCAGCCGCATCTCCACTGGTGCGAGTACTACCAAGGCAAGTGGAGCACGCCCATCTCCTCCGATACAAAGAAGTATCAGCCGATTGCCGTCGGCAGCGGTTTCGACACCAAGCAGGTGTATGTCCGAATCACCAAAGATTTAGATGAGAGTGGTAACGAGGGGGCGCTCAAGCTTCATCTGGATTTCCCCACTGCTTCGATTGCCGATCCGACTTATATTGTTGCCCTCGAACTCTATTTTGTTCTGCTCGGCATAGAAGCATTGTTTGGAGGGGGATCTCCTGGTCCCTACCCGATGCCGAGCTACTCCTTCCGTCTGACGAGCAAGAACTGCGACCTGGTGCTCAATGATGACTTCTACAACTACGCGCCGATGAATCCTTATGACGCTCCCGGCATCGACGCGACTCTCTACACCGGATCGGGTTCGCTGACATCGACCTTCCAGAACAACTTTACTTCCAGCGGCCCAACCGCTACCACGACAGAACCCATTCTGCAAACCGTCAACAGCTTCGCGGTTCTGCCCTGCTCCAACCCGGTGGTCGCGTCGCCGTTCCTCGATCCCACACAGCCCGATTACGTTCAAGCCGGAAGCCTTGTGAGTCCCTTCTTCTACAAGGATACGTCCGACATCAACACCACCGATGAGATGACGTTTTACGTGCAGCCGTGGCTGACGGAATCGACCATACAAGAGTGGACGGGCTGGGCCATCCCATATCCGAGCGTAAGTCCAGTCTGGAACAGTGGGGAAATCTTCAACTCCATTCCGGTCAAGGCACAGGTTCCGATGGCGGGGCCGGCGGCTGAACTGTCTGCCGATCAGGTTCACTCGTTGTATCCCATGGCCGCGACGACCGACTGGCTCACCGCGCCCACAACCACCGTCGTTTATAACGGCGCCCTCATCGGCAAGTCTGGCGGCATCAATGCCGCCACCACTCCGGTTGTTGCCCCGGGAGTTGCCTCGGCCGTAACCAACACGCTGGCCCTGGCTTCCGGCCGCACGGCACGCCCCACAACCGTGACTGTGGGCCCGGGCGGACTCGCCAAAAGCCAGCTGCAGACTATCGCCAAATCTACCAAGTCCTCCATGACAACCAGAACCTTATCCGTTCCGTCCGTAAAGACGCTGATGCGCAAACGCTGAGGAGAAGACACATGCCGGTAATCAATCAGAGCTTTCACAACACGATAGACCAGACTGTCCGTCCCTACCAGACATACACCACGCAAGGCGTGTGGGTGCCGGCCTCGCCTGTCCTCTCGCTCAAGGAGAGCGTTGCGTATCAGTTCTACCCGTTTTTCCATCCCTACGTGGGACGCGATCGCGTCGCTATCCCCAACGTGACTCCTCCTCTGATGCTCTCACTCATCCAGCGCCTGCGGGAGGGCGGAGTTTCGGAACTGGAAGCTTCTGATACGCTCTACATGCCACAGCCGCAACCTCAGCCGCCGGCAAATGCACTGCCGCTTACGGTATTGCCCAACAGCACCCGCGCCACGCTCGCTGCAAATGTAACCGGGACCCGCCCCGATGGCACAAACGTCAACCTGACGGCAGGAACGCCGCTTACGTTGCCCGATGGCACAAGCATCCTGGTGACCGCCACCAGTTTCGCCTTTAATCTACCTGGCCTTATTCCTGCCGCCGGATCAAGTGGGATTCAGGATTCGGTGACGGGTACCTTCGTGCCGGATTCAACCCCCGTCACCCTACCTGGCGGTGCGACCCCTGCAGTGCTCACCAATGACGGCTCCTTCATCACCCTCCCCGCCAACACCAGCGTAATCCTCGGCAGCGGCCTGCCGTTGCCTTTTTTCTACGAAGACTTTTTCGCCAACAACTACAACCCCGACCTGGACAACGTGCTGTCGCCTCTGCCGGTAAAGAACCTCGACTTCTCTACTTCGGGTCCTTACGCGATCTACAACTGGGAGATTTTCTTCCACGCGCCACTTCTGATTGCAATCCATCTCAGCCAGAATCAGCAGTATCAGGACGCGCAAAACTGGTTTCACTACATCTTCAATCCCACCGACAACGGACCCGGACCCACACCGCAGCGTTTTTGGAAAGTGGCACCATTCCAATATACCGACGTCGAAATGATTCAGGACATTCTGGTCAATCTCTCGCAGCCCCAGGACCCGCAACTCTACCAGGATACTGTTGCCAGCATTAATGCCTGGATGCAGAACCCGTTCCAACCCTGGGCTGTCGCTCAGTACCGGCCCACGGCTTACATGCTGAAAACGGTGATGGCCTATCTCGACAACCTGATCGCATGGGGTGATTCTCTTTTCCAGCAATACACGATTGAGACCATCAACGAAGCGACCCAGATTTACATTCTGGCGGCCAACATTCTCGGAGACGCGCCGCAGGCCGTGCCGGTGAAGGGCGCAGTCAAACCGCTCACCTTCAACCAACTGCGCGCCGACGGGCTGGATGCTTTCGGCAACACCATGGTCGACATGGAAGTGGACATGCCCTTCGATCTGGTGGCGCCGTCCGGCACTGGAACGTCCCTCAATGGCTCGCAGATTCTCCCCAGCGCGGGCAGCACGCTGTATTTCTGCGTTCCGCGCAATGACCAGCTTTTGGGCTACTGGAGCACGGTCGCTGACCGGCTCTTCAAGATTCACAACAGCCTGAATCTTCAGGGCGTCTTTCAGCAGCTTCCGCTTTATGACCCACCCATCGATCCAGCGCTGCTGGTGCGCGCCGCCGCCTCGGGCCTGGATGTCAGTTCAATCGTCAGCGGACTCAATCAGCCGCTGCCTTTGGTTCGTTTCAGTTTGCTGGTCGCCAAGGCCACGGAGATTTGCCAGGAGGTGAAATCTCTTGGAGCCAATCTGCTGGCTGCGCTGGAAAAACAAGACAATGAATCGCTCGCCTTGTTGCGCGCTCAAAATGAAAACACGATTCTCGGCCTGGCTGAGATGGTGAAATACGCGCAGTGGCAGGATGCACAGAAGGTCACACAAAATCTGCAACTCTCGCTAGCCGGCGCCATCGAGCGCTATACCTACTACCAGACTCTGCTGGGCCGCAGTTCCAGTCAGATTCAGACCAGTCTTCAGCAGGTAAACTTAAGCCCTCTGGACCTCGGCAGCTTGCAGGCGCTCAACTTTACTCAGAGTGATACGACCAGCGAGCCGACCATGCCGATGGATGCGATGACGGTGGATCTCTCCCAGGATCCCACCACAGTCAGCGACGGCCAGGTCGTCACTTTGACCAAGAACGAAGCGACCGAACTGAGCAACATGGCCTCGGCGCAGACCAGCACCACCAGCGCCCAATCCAATGAGAGTACGGCGGCGAGCCTGGGCTTTATTCCGGATTTCGGAATCAATCTCGAACCAATGGGGGTTGGCGCCACCACCACGCTGGGCGGCACATACGCGTCTAAATTTCCTCTGGCTAGCGCTCGCAGCGATCACGCCGATGCTGAGGTAAGCACCTACCAGGCCACGCAGTCCGGTAAAATGGGCTCCTACTCGCGCCGCGAACTGGACTGGACGTTCCAAGGCAATAACGCGAAGTCCGAAATCAACGCACTGATCAAGCAGATTCGCGGTGCGCAGATTCGCGAAGCCATTGCCCAGACGGAATACAACAACCATAAGGTGCAGATGGCCAACGCGCAGCAGATTGTCGACTTCCTGAGCGGCAACCAGATCGGCGGCAACGTGCCCGTCAAGGAGACCACGGTCAGCTTCTACACCTGGATGAAGCGCGAGGTGAAGGCGCTCTACGCCAACTCCTTCCAGTTGGCTTACGAAGTCGCCAAGAAGGCGGAGCGCGCCTTGCAGAACGAACTCGGCGATCCCTCGCAAACTTTCATTCAATACAACTATCTCGATGGCATCGAAGGGCTGCTGGCTGGCGAGAAGCTGCTCTTCGACGTGAAGACCATGGAGATGGCCTATCACGACTTGAATCAGCGTGAGTACGAAATGACCAAGCACGTGAGCCTGTTGCAGGTCGATCCGCTGGCTCTGGTCCAACTGCGCGCCACCGGCACCTGTACTTTCACCATGCCCGAAGAGCTGTTCGACCTGGATGGTCCGGGCCACTACTTCCGGCGCATCAAGTCTGTCGCCGTGACGCTGCCCTGCGTCGCCGGACCATTCACCAGCGTCAACTGCACCCTGACGCTGCAGATGAGCACCATCCGAACTACGGCCGACCTGACCGGCGGCTATGCCCGGCAAGGCTCCGACGATGCGCGCTTCAATGACTACTACGGAACCGTACAGTCGATCGTTACCAGTTCCGCGCAATCCGACAGTGGTTTGTTTGAGACTAACTTGCACGACGAGCGCTACCTTCCCTTCGAGGCGATGGGAGTCGCCGGAAGCCAGTGGCAGTTGACGCTGCCCTCCGAAATCCGACAGTTCGACTTCGACACCATCACCGACGCCGTCATTCATGTGCGTTACACGGCACGTGAAGGTGGAGACGCACTGCAGGCCGCGGCCATCGCCAATCTGCAGAGCCTCATCGACAAGGCGCAGACCGTCGGCTCCGTCTGCCTGTTTTCGGTGCGGCACGATTTCCCCTCGCAGTGGGCAAAGTTCCAAAGCGTCACCATCGCCGCCGCTACACCGTCAGCGGAGCTGCAACTCGCGTTGGTTCCCGAACTCTATCCGTTCTGGGCGCAGGGAATCGTGGGAGGCAATCCGGTCAAAACGGTTGAATTTTTCGCCGAGATGCCGGCTGCCACAAACACGATCAACATCAATGACAAGGCGAACCTGAGCGGCAACAACGACACGCTGGTAACGAACCCGCTGCTGAATAATTTACTGACCGGAAGCCTGAACAAGATCACGCTTCCGCCCGCGATTACCGATGCCACGCATCCGCCACTGACGCTTTACTTCGACAATAACTCGATGGATGACCTGTGGCTGGCGATCACTTGGGGCAAGTAACGCTGCGGCTCGCGAAAATCGGAAAGCTAACGGCTGGAATTGCGTCCTAGGACCTTCAAGGAATCAAGCGATTTCCCGTCCTTGAAGTGCGACGACCTGTTCCTTCGGCGGAAACGGCTTTGAGAGAAGAGTGGCAAGAAGTCTTGTGCCTTCGCCGTTCGATTCGACAAGTAGCTCTCCGCTAAAGTGACGCAAGCGTTCCCGCATTCCACTGATGCCCACACCGGACCCTTGAGACTGAATCTCAGCCAGTTTTTCGGGCGACATCCCGTTACCGTGATCCTGAACTTCGACAACAATCTTATCGCCTTCACGAGCAACCCGGATGGATGCGGTCTTACTTCCAGAGTGACGATGCACGTTCGTTAAAGACTCTTGCACGATGCGAAAAATGACGAGCTCCGTATCGGGGGGCAGCCTCTCAAAATTTGAATGAATTCTCAGATCGACGTCCAGTCCGCTGCGTTCCTTCAAACCCTGCACATACCAGCTAAGCGCAGAGGATAGACCGCTTTCATCCAGCAGAGGTGGATGCAAGAGATAGGAAGTCGTGCGTATCTCTCGGCTCAGGTGCTGAACCAAGCTCTCGGCATTAGCGATGCCTTTGGCAAGTTGAGCAGGATTATTCTTAGCATCTTGGGCAAGCTGCGCGAGATTCATGCCCAAGGCAGCCAATGTCTGACCAGCACTGTCGTGCAGTTCCCGCGCTATGTGCCGGCGCTCTACATCCTGAGACTCCATGAGCCGCCCCGAAAGCTCACGCAGTTCCGAGTTTCTTCTCTCAAGTTCCTGAGTACGAAACTGCACTTGCATATCGAGCGCATTCGACAATGTTCGATAACGATCCTCGCTGTCACGCAACTCTCGCTCAATTCGTTTACGTTGGGTGATGTCTCGAGCAATTTTCGACGCTCCGATAATCTTCCCGCCGGCGTCTCGAACAGGCGAAATTGTGAGCGAAATATCGAAAGATGTCTTGTCCTTACGCACCCGAACAGTATCGAAGTGTTCGATTCGTTCGCCCCGTTTGATTCGTTCGATGATGGCTGTTTCTTCGTCCCTACGATTGATCGGGATGATCAACGAAATATGCTGGCCTACCGCTTCGCTGGCAGTGTATCCAAATAGCCTCTCCGCACTTGCGTTCCAGCTAGTTATGATTCCGTCGAGCTTCTTGCTGACGATCGCATCCTCAGATGAGTTCACAATTGCGGCGAGCAAGCCAACAGCTTTATCCGCGCTGAGGCGCAGGGCTGGCAACTCATCCAATAGCGACTGGCTGATGCTATCCCTAGCCTCCGGATCGTTAAGGATACAATCCGCCAGTGCTTCATGCGTCGCCAGCAGTTTGTTGATGTCATCTTCAAAAGCGATTTCAGGATGGGTTTCAGTCCAATAGTGCGCTGCCCTGACAAACGCTAAGAACAACAGCAAGTATTGGAGGCGAGCCGGCCCAAACAGCCGAGCCAGTGCATCAAGACACAGCAAATAATCAGAAGTCTTCAAGAACACGTGTGCTGCCAACACAAAGATGGCATCTTCCATCTGCGTGTCGGCCATCGGCATTTCCACAATGGGTGCTGGGCAGGATGCACACAGCGACAGACGAGACTGAAGTTCTTGTTCGCGTGGAAAGGGTCGTCGAAGGAGTTTAACGACGTCTGTGACACTTTGCGTACGCACGGTCGGATCGCCAGCGGGACGGCCAAGTCCCACCAAGAAACCAACATGACGAGCAATGCAGTAGCGGACTGCGCAAAAGCGCGACAGGTGGACAAAAAGACGCTCCTTAAAAACGGAGGGCAGAGGATTGTCGAGGTAGGCAGCTTGCGCGAATCCCCACAGTTTCTCGGTGATCTCGGGCGTTTCAGATACGAGGCGGAAGAAATTGGGAAGAACCCCGAATCTCTCCTCGATACGGTCTCCTAGGTTTGGCACCGTCCCGCCTCTCGACGCTGAAGTTGGATTGTCAGTCACGATGGACAGTCATCGCATAGCAAGTATAGGCCAATTTGAAGGCACGTGTTCCTTAGATAGATGAGCTGGCTCAGAACGCTCATTCTCCATCGGTCCCTATCGTTAGGAGCCGATGATGTCCGATGTGAGGGTGCAGGGTTTTTGTAGGTTTCTGACGGGAAACCTATCGCGATTTGAATGGCGGAATACATCAGCGGTCTGCGTTCACGCGGAATGCACGATCTGAGTATCGATCAGTTGGTCAGCATGCGCATCCACGGCATCGATTGACACTCTTTCACAAATTGTCTCTTGGGCGAAGCCAGGATTCCCGCCGAGATGAGAAGATGCGCCACAAACCCAAGACGACTGACAAAAGTCAACTCGGCTTAGCCGAATGATCGGTTTGTCATCGCATCACCGATACAACTGCCTCGGTAATTATTGGCCAGAGGACGGCGCTCACTCGGTGCGCGCCGTCCTCGCGACCTAAACAAACATCATAGACTTCAGGATGCGATAATTAGCGTTGTCGCCTTGCGAGTAGGAGACATGCTTTTCCGTAATGCCTAAAGATTAACTAGGAGGAGTCATGGCAACGAATAGAGTCATCCCAATGAAGATGGGGCAGATGAAGGTGGCGCAAGTTCCCAAGGCGGGAGCAGATTTCGAAGTCGTCGAGCGCGAAATTCCCATGCCAGAGGCAGGACACGTGAGAATCAAAGTACTGGCTTGCGGCGTTTGCCACAGTGATGTGCTCACGAAAGAAGGCTTGTGGCCCGGAATTCAGTATCCTCGCGTACCGGGGCACGAAGTGGCAGGCGTCATCGATGAAGTGGGTGACGGTGTTTCCGCTTGGACGAAGGGCCAACGTGTCGGCGTCGGCTGGCATGGAGGCCAGGACAACACTTGTCGAGAGTGCCGGCGCGGAGATTTTCGCAATTGCCGGAATCTGAAAATTCCGGGCATCAGCTATGACGGCGGATACCAGGAATACATGGTGGCACCCGTGGAGGCGCTGGTGGAGATACCGGACACTTTAAGTGATGCCGATGCAGCACCGCTGCTCTGCGCTGGAGTTACCACCTACAACTCGCTGCGGCACAGCGACGCGCTCCCAGGCGACCTTGTGGCAGTGCAGGGTGTTGGCGGTCTGGGTCACCTTGGGATCCAATTCGCGCAGAAGTTTGGCTATCAGGTCGCGGCGATCGGGCGTGGGTCTGAAAACGCCACGCTTGCGAAGAAACTGGGAGCGAACGTCTACATCGACAGCACATCGGCAAACGCGGCAGAGGCATTGCAAAAGCTGGGCGGGGCAAAGGTAATTCTAGCGACAGCGCCAAGCTCAAAAGCAATGTCTGAATTGGTCGACGGGTTGGGCCCGAACGGCAAGCTCATCGTGGTAGGTGCGACATTCGATCCGATCGAGGTCACACCGCTACAGCTCATCAGTGGAAGTCGATCGATTCAGGGTTGGTCGACGGGAACACCGGCAGACTCCGAGGACACATTGCACTTCGCCGGACTAAGCGGCGTACGTCCAATGATAGAAACCTATCCGCTCGAAAAGGCGTACGAAGCTTACGCGCGAATGATGAGCGGCAAGGCGCAGTTTCGCGTCGTTCTGACGATGTGAAGTCGGCCGACATTCCGCGACGGCGCACAGACTGAGATTCGGAGTCCACGATGATCGTTGCGAAGATTGAGACGTTTCCGCTACGTATTCCGTTCAAGCCAGATACTCGCTCTGCTCAATCAGGCTCTCAGAAGGTTTCTCGGGGAGGTTGAAGATGAAGCCGTGGAGCTTCCACCACATTGAAGAAAGGCTCAGGATTTGAGCTCGCTACTCTGATGTAACGGCCTTCAGAAATCGGTAATAGAAATCGACTCCTTTATAATAGGAGTCAATCCCAAGCCTCTCGTCGCGGCCGTGGGCGCGGACGTCGTCGCGGTCAATGGCAATGCCTGAAATCCCGTACGTGGGCAGGCCGGCTCTCATGGTGTAGATGCCGTCGGATGCGCCGGTGGCCATGTCAGGAACTACCGGCGTACCCGACCACATCTGGGCAGTGATCTTCTCGAGCGGCGCAAACACGTCGCGCCGCAACGGTGGAGGCGGGAAGCTCTTTCGGTCGGAAGCACTGTCAGAAACGTTGCCGGAGTTGTCGACGAAATGCACGGTAATCTTCGGATCGGCAATTACCTTAATCAACTCCTGCCGGATTTCTTCCGCGGAATGGCCAGGTTCAATCCGGCAATTCACATTGGCCTCGGCGCGTTGTGGCAAAGCATTGTTGGCGTGGCCGGCATTGAGACGTGTCGCGACGCAGGTAGTGTGGGTGGTGGAATTGTCGATTGGGTCCTGCGAAAGCCGCTGCACCGCATCCGTATCGGGCGGATTTCTCAGCATCGCCTTCATATCGGCGGCGCGCTCTCGAGTTTCCACCGCCGCCATGCGTTCGTAGTAAGCGCGCGTCACGTCGTTTAGTTCGAACGGGAACTGGTAATGCTGCAGCCGCGTGAGCCCGTCAGCGAGGGCGTAGATGGCGTTGTCCGGTCTCGGCAGCGAGCTGTGGCCTCCCGGATTGGTCACGGAGAGCTGAAAATCCGCATACAACTTTTCGGTGGCGTCTACCGTCATCATCACAGGCTTGCCGTGGTCGCTCAGGATGCCTCCGCCGTCGTGGTTGAAAACGATTTCGGCGTCGATGAGGTCCCTGTGGTTCTTGACCAGCCAATCGACTCCATTCGACTTGCCACCCTCCTCATCGGCGGTGAGCGCCAAGATGATGTCGCGGTCAGGAGTGTAGCCCTCTTTCTTGAAGCGGATCAGAGTAGTGGCCATGATAGCGTCGCCGCTTTTCATGTCCTGGGTGCCCCGGCCGTAGTAGAAGCCGTCCTTCTCCACAAAACGAAAGGGATCGGTGGTCCAATCCTCGCGGCGAGCCTCGACAACATCAAGATGACCAATCAGTAGGAGGGGTTTGTGTTTTCCGCTCCCGTGCAACCGCACGACCACATTCTTTTTGCGATCATTGGGGCCGAGAATCTGAATGTCGCCCTCGGTGAATCCCGCATCGCGAAAGCGTTGCGCCATCGCCTCGGAAGCTGCTGTCACGCTGCCGACGGAGTCCGTGGAATTGATCTCAATCAGTTGCTTGAAGATGTCGTATGAGAGCTTCTTGGTGGCATCGTCGATTTGTGCCTGCGACGCGGCCATGAGAAATAAGAGGCACAGGAAAAGATGAGACAGCAGAACGAACCATTTGCTGCGGTTCAAGTGGGTCTCCTGGGGCGACTGAATCGGAATTCTAGTCTCAAGAATGCCACCCATCTTACCGCATCGGTGTTCATTGCGACTGAGCCCGCTAAAAACCTCGCGGGCATAATTCGCGAATAGTGAAGCCACCGAAGCGAATCCTGACGGAAGTACCATGTCTGAGAATGAGAATTGAATGAGACTAAACCCGTTAGGATGGTGCCGGGAGGGGGAGTT
>CAYOVU010000163.1:0-12621 GCA_964407505.1 uncultured Acidobacteriaceae bacterium
TGCCGCGAGTGCCCGTGGCCAGCTCAAACTCCAGATTCGAATAACTTGCGGCAGTCTCGCGAATGTGCTCGATCGCTGAATCGCCCAGCGGAGCCCGTCCAAAATTTGTATGCAGAATCACGCCGGTGGCATTGATCAGCGACCGCAGAGAATAATCCAGATCCAGGCGAACTTGCTTCTCCACTGCGCCGGCCATGCCCGTAAGTGCGAGTTCCAACCCAGCTTCATCGAGCAGGCCCGCTGCGATTTCCTGCCGCAAACGGGCAAGCACCACACGCGCCGCAGCCACTACGGATTCCTGCCCGGAACTTCTCACCATGAAATGAATCGCGGGATCACGCACCACATCATCGACCGATGGAAGCTTGCGAAAAAGTTCCGATGATGAGGTTTGTTTCACGCGAAGATTATCCCACGATCAGAATGAAACACGAGTTCGGAAATGCATCAGCTACAGCGTATGCAGGTAAGCCAGCAAGTCCTGCAAATCCTCGGCACTTAACGTCTGGCTGTAGCCCGGCATTTCGTGCCGGCCATAGCGAATAATTTCGCTCACGCGATCATCATTTGCCGGCAGCCCGCTGAGAGGAAGATAAGGATGCTGAAAAACTCCCTTTAACCCCGGGCCTTTTCGACCCTTCGTGGAATAGGGCCGGTGGCAACGGTCGCAGTAGCTGTCGTAAGTCTTGCGTCCCGCAGCCTGCTGAGGATTGAGGCCAAGTTCAGCGTCCGATCTGCGCCGCTCCACATCGCACCCTGCAAGAATGCCAAGAAATAGTAGCGCGACGATTGCATATACTGTCGAATGCTCGCAGGCCGCGGCGACCCGACGATTCTTTTGGGGATCCATCCCTTCGAGCCCCTGCACTCCCAATTCTCGACCTTCGGCCCCTCGCATCTTCACCCGTCCTCTCGCACGTTCCTGCAGCGCTTTCCGATCGCTCGACATACAATGATAAGGCAAAGCAGAAAGCTGCAAACCCAAAGCCATGACTGTCGCCGTGAAACGAGTTTACGATTCGCCGTCGCGCTCTGACGGAGCGCGCATCTTGGTGGACCGCCTCTGGCCGCGCGGCCTTCGCAAAACCGAAGTCGATCTCGACGATTGGTTGCGCCACATCGCTCCCTCGAACGAACTCCGGCAGTGGTATCACGCGCAACCCGATCAATGGCAGGTTTTTCGCAAACGTTATCTGAAAGAGTTAACTTATCCTGACGCCGAGAGGGAATTGCAAAAGCTCTACGTCCTTGCTCAAAAGAGAAGGCGCCTTACGCTTTTGTTTGCCTCAAAGAACGAGAAGTATAACAATGCAGTCGTGCTCAAGGACTTGCTCAACGGAATGCGTAAGCCGCCAACCGGCACCGGCGGCCTTCGATCACCGCGCACACGCGATGCCGCGGTCCGGCGCCGCAGTTAAGTTCCAGGTTTAAGTTCATGTGGGACAGGCGCCCTCGACTGCCGGTCTTAACTTTGTTATCCATTCCTCTCCTTTAGAATCGACTGCATGAGAGCAGTCTTTCAGTGGAGTCTCGGCGCCCGTATGTTGGAACTGGGCAAGCGCACGCTGATCATGGGCATAGTGAACGTCACGCCCGATTCTTTTTCCGACGGCGGCTCGTACTTCGATTCCGACAAAGCCACGGCGCACGCGCTTCAACTGTTCGACGAAGGCGCAGACATAATTGACATTGGCGGAGAATCCACTCGTCCCGGTGCCAGCGTCACCGCTCCTTCTACGCAGCCGGCGGCAAAAGATAAAACAGTCCCCGACGACGCTGTTGCGATAAAGCCATCTGTCAGCGCCGAGGAAGAGCTGCGCCGCGTGTTGCCCGTGATTACCGCTATCAAGAAGATGCGGCCGGATTCAGTGATCTCAATTGACACCTACAAAGCCAGCGTCGCACGCGCCACAGCAGCGGCCGGAGCCGAAATTGTGAACGACGTAAGCGGTCTTCTTTGGGATAAGCAGATGGTTCGGACGATCACCGAAATAAAATGTGGCGCCATTCTCATGCACATGCGCGGCCGTCCCGAAGAATGGCGCACCTTGCCGCCGCCCGGCGATGTTGTTCTTATGGTCAAGCGCGAACTCAGAGAGAGAGTGGAAGCGGCCGTACAAGCCGGCGTACGCCGCGAAAGGATCGCGCTCGACCCCGGCTTCGGCTTTGGCAAGAAGTTGGAGGAGAACTATCCGTTGCTTTCCCGCTTTCAGGATTTGCAATCCCTGGGCTTTCCCCTGGTAGCTGGAACATCGCGGAAGTCTTTCATCGGCCGAATGTTGGCAAAGGACGGAAAAGATGCCATGCCTTCCGATCGCGTCTACGGAAACCTCGCCGCCCACACCGCACTGATTTTAAAAGGCGCGC
Source organism: uncultured Acidobacteriaceae bacterium (assembly GCA_964407505.1). Taxonomy (GTDB): domain Bacteria; phylum Acidobacteriota; class Terriglobia; order Terriglobales; family Acidobacteriaceae; genus Sulfotelmatobacter. The sequence goes on from CAYOVU010000163.1 coordinate 2,368, forward strand.
ACATCCTGCGAACTCACGATGTAAAAATGGCCGTGGAGGCTGCGCGAGTAGCCGACATAATTCTAACCGCGCACTAATTGCTAAAACTCCTTGCTCGAATCCAGCAGAATCGTCACCGGCCCCTCGTTCACTAATTCCACTTTCATCATTTCCTGAAATCGCCCAGTTTCGCAGCGCAGCCCTGCGGCGCTAATCTTTTCTACGAAGAACTCGTAAAGCAGCCGTGCTTTTTCCGGCGAAGCTGCCGCATCGAATGACGGGCGCTTGCCTCGCCTCACATCTCCATACAAAGTGAACTGTGAAACCGCGAGCACGCTCCCGCCAACCTCCTGTACGCTTCGGTTCATTTTTCCTTCGTCGTCTTCGAATATGCGCAAGCCAGCGATTTTTTCTGCCTGGTAGACCGCATCGGGTTCCGTATCTTCCCGGCCAACCCCCAGCAAGACCAGCAGCCCCAAACCAATCTCACCGGCAATCTCCCCGTTCACCGCAACCTGGGCGCGGCTCACCCGCTGCACCACAGCACGCATAAGATTCTCCCAGTTAGGATTTCGATTGCCGGCTCCGCCTCAAGGCGTCGGCAGCATCGATTCTTGTGCTGCTACCGCCTGCCATCGTCCATCGCGGTAAATGTAGATGTCCGTAAACCTAACTCTGGCCATAATTTTGCCTTGTGCGTCCGTCGCCGTAGCCAGCCCGCGGATATAGCCGAAATCACCGTAGACACGTGGAGTCAAATCGGTTAATTCATTGTGCATCGGCCGGTGGTCGGCGGCCTTGGCGAGCGTTGTCGTGCGATCAGAAATATTTCCTTGTGGATCCACGTCCTGAAATTCTTCAGCCAGCAGGCATCCCAAGGTCGCGGCGTCTTTTTTTTCAAGCGCACCGGCCCAGGTTTGCTCGATGTGAACCAGCGCACTTCCATCTTTGCTTTGTCCTGCAGGACAAGGCGCCGCCCATGTGAGCTGGCAGAAAATGAATAGCGATAGTCCGAGGAATTTTTTCACATTGCACCCCATGAAACAAAAGTAAATGACGCCTCATCATAAATGCACACCACAACTTTGCTGCGTTTGACCACCACAACTGCCAACCGTTAGGATTCAGAGTGTGCAATTCGAAGTGGACAGAGGTTTCGCCGTTGCGCCAGGTCCCTTCCTTTACAGTAATTCAGCCGGACGATTACACTACACACTCGCCTTTTTAGTTTGTTGGAGAGAGCGACCCGGGGATGGCGTGAACTCTCAGGAATAATCTGCGAGAAAGTTCGCACCGTCGAGCGCAGGTTCGGCCACATCAGAGTAAGAAAAACCGGGAAAACACGCCGGATTTCGAGGTCGGGTTCACAAAGGTTCGCGAAGTCGAAGTAAGCTGTCGAGCCCGCATGGGCCACAACACAAATCGAGGTAAGCGAGGAGAAACATGGCAGCCGTTGACGAGAAAGTAAAGCAAATTATCGTAGAGCAGTTGGGCGTGGACGAAGGGGAAGTCACCTCCAGCGCTTCGTTCGTGGACGACCTGGGCGCGGATTCGCTCGATACCGTCGAACTGGTTATGGCTTTCGAGGAAGCCTTCGACATTGAAATTCCCGACGAGGACGCGGAAAAAATCCGCACCGTGCAGGACGCCATCGATTACATCTCCAAGCATTCGAAAGGCGGCAAGTAGTTTGGGACGCAGGGTCGTAGTTACCGGCATCGGCCTGATCTGCGGCGTCGGCAACACCACCGGGGAGGTCTGGCAGTCCGTGCTCGCGGGCAAGAGCGGCGTGGCTCGCATCACTCAGTTCGATGCCAGCAACTTCGCCTGCCAGATCGCTGCCGAAGTCAAGAACTTCGACCCCCTCAACTTTATCGAAAAGAAAGAAGTTAAGAAGATGGGACGCTTCATCCACCTCGCCATCGCCGCAGCGGATGAAGCCTTTAAGATGTCGGGCCTGCAAATCACACCCGAGAACGCCGAGCGTGTGGGCGTTCATATCGGTTCCGGCATCGGCGGATTTGACATCATCGAACGCGAACACACCGCGCTGGCGCAAGGTGGACCGCGCAAGATCTCTCCGTTTTTTATTCCCGCAGCGATCATCAATCTTGCCGCCGGCCACGTTTCCATGCGGCTCGGTGCCAAGGGCCCCAACGAAGCCACGGCGACGGCTTGCACCACCAGCGCTCACTCCATTGGAGATTCATTCCGCATCATCCAGCACAACGACGCTGATGTCATGATCGCCGGTGGCTCCGAAGCTGCCATCACTCAGATGGGCGTCGGTGGATTCGCCGCCATGCGCGCTCTTTCCACGCGCAATGACGAGCCTGAAAAAGCCAGCCGCCCATGGGACAAGGATCGCGATGGCTTTGTCATGGGCGAGGGCGCGGGCATCCTGATTCTCGAAGAACTCGAACACGCGAAAAAGCGCGGTGCAACGATCCTGGCCGAAGTCGCCGGCTATGGCATGTCCGGCGATGCCTTCCACATGACGCAACCTGCTCCCGAACACGAGGGCGGATTCCGCGTAATGCGAAACGCGGCACGCGACGCCGGTGTTAGCCCCGATAAGGTCGATTACGTCAACGCCCACGGCACTTCCACGCCCATCGGCGACACGCTCGAGGCGCACGCCATTCGCAACTTTTTCGGAGAGCGCAAAATTCCAGTCAGCTCCACGAAGTCGATGACGGGCCATCTGCTCGGTGGCGCCGGCGGCCTTGAAGCCGGCATCACTGTCCTCGCTCTGCGCGATCAGATCCTGCCGCCCACCATCAACCTCGAGTGCCAGGATCCTGAAACCGGTGCCATGGATTTTGTCCCCAACCACGCCCGCAAAGCCAAGCTCGAATACGCCATGTCGAATTCCTTCGGCTTCGGCGGCACCAACGGCGCACTGTTGTTCCGTCGCTGGTCTGAATAGGACTCTTTCCCGTTACGCAAGATGTGAATCGGCTCATGAAAGTTGAAGTTCAACGTCTATCCGTTATAGGCTTCGCTGCGCCCGTAGAGTAGAAGGTCAAGATCAAGCGTGTTTTCCGGAGATATCGCCGATGCGAAAAATGCTGGTTGGAATTGCAATCCTCGCCGTCCTAAGCGCTGCATCTCTCAGGTCGCTCTGTGCGCAATCGAAAGATGACGCAGCTCAGAGCAAGCAGAACACGGAGAAGACAAAGACCGATGAGTTCAAGCCGGAGCAGGCTACCAGCAAAGGCTCGGTCACAATTAACGGAAAGGCAATTCCCTATGATGCTTTTGCCGGCACTCTTGTAGTCCATCCGAAGAATTGGGATGACGTGCCTCAGAATGCCGACAAGGACGACAAAAGTTCGCCGCCCGAGGCCAGCATGTTCTACGTCGCTTACATTAAGTCTGGCGAGAATTTACAACGGCCCGTTACCTTTCTTTACAACGGCGGCCCAGGTTCGTCGACCGTCTGGCTCCATATGGGTGCGTTCGGCCCGAAGCGCGTTGTCACCGCCGATAATTCCCACACTCCAGCCGCGCCCTACCCCATCGTCAATAATGATTACAGCTTGCTGGATGTGAGCGACCTCGTGTTTATCGATGCCCCCGGCACCGGCTTCAGCCGCATCGGCGGCAAGGATCGCGAAAAAGCATTCTACGGTGTCGATGCCGATGCCGATGCCTTCGCTGATTTCATTTCGCAATTCTTAACCAAGTACGGACGCTGGAATTCTCCGAAGTATTTGTTTGGCGAAAGCTATGGCACCACACGGTCGGGGGCGCTGATCAACGAGCTCGAAACCGCGAAATTCATCGACTTCAACGGCGTGATTCTTCTCTCGCAGATTTTGAACTACGACAACAATGCCGACACGCCGCAGTTCAACCCCGGCATCGATATGCCGTATCAGATCGCTCTGCCTACCTACACTGCATCGGCCTGGTATCACCACAAGTTGCCCGATGCCCCCAAGGATTTGGTGCCGCTGCTGGCCGAGGTCGAGCACTTTGCCATGACGGATTACGCCGTAGCGCTCGCAGCCGGAGCTACGCTTCCGCCCGATCAACGGAAGGCTATCGTCGCGAAGTTGCATCAATACACTGGGCTGCCCACCGACTACATTGAGAAAGCCGATTTGCGCGTCAACGTCGGGGAATTCGTAAAGACGCTGAAAGGCGACAGCGATATGACGGCCGGCCGCCTCGACACTCGCTTCTCCGGTCCCACGCTCGATCCATTGAGCAAAGAAGCGGAGTATGATCCGCAGTCGGCGGCGATCGCCTCAGCCTACGTCTCGGCCTTCAACGATTACGTGCGCAAAGATCTGAAGTTTACCGAGAACCGGGAATACAAGCCGGAGGTTGACATTGAAAAGAACTGGAATTACCTGCATCAGGCCCCCGGCGCTCTCAACCCGCTAGCCCAGGCCGCAAATGTGATGGTCGATCTGGCCAGCGCGATGAAGTATGACCCGAGCTTGAAAGTTCTCGTCAATGCAGGCTATTTCGATTTGGCAACCCCGTTCTTCGGAGCCATCTTCGAAATGCAGCATTTACCGATTCCCGCAGCATTGCAGAAGAATATTGACTTCAAGTTCTACGAATCGGGACATATGGTCTACGCCCACGAGGCCTCGCTGAAAGAGCTGCACGAGAATGTAGCGGCTTTCATCGTAAGCACGGAGAATTCGAAATCGAAGTAGGCTGCCGCTCAGCAAGCGACATCACTTCTTCTTTCTCGAACTTTTCTTGCCCTTTCGCCCGCGGCGTTCAAGCGCGTCTTTAGCTTCAGCCGCAGATGTATAAGGACCATGCGTTCGGCCCCGGGCAACGTCCTTTAGGCCCTCGGCTAGATAGCGATCGATCACGGTTTTCGGCGTAAACGTAATCTTGCCGTTCTCAAACGACACTTCCTGTAGATCGCCAATATCTAAATGCGCCCGCTTTCGGATGCTCTGAGGGATAACAATCTGAAACTTCGTTTTTACAGTGACGAGGTCCATTTTTCCCTAGTACTCCTGTTAGAGAGTATAACAGTTCAACCATCCAACATCGTAGAAACACCCGGTGCAAACCCGGACCGCCGCCGTCGATGCCAAGTCTTCGATAGCCCACCCTAATACTTTGCGTGATCTAGCCCGGCGAAGCGTGGTATTTTAGCAACCAATCGCTAAAGCGAAGACAAACCAGCGATCAAACCAGCCAATGACTACCCGGCGCGAGTTCATCTCCCGAATTGCCCAGGCCGGCGGTTACGGCGCCGCCTTCATGACCATGCATTCGCTCGGCCTATTGGGCATGGCCGAAACCCAGCAGCAAAAAGATTTTCCGCTTCCTTCATCCGCTGGCCGCGGAACCAAGGTCATCATTCTCGGCGCAGGAATTGCCGGCCTGGTTTCCGCTTACGAAATGCGCCGCGCAGGCTTCGACTGTACTGTTCTTGAGGCGCGCGAGCGCCCCGGCGGACGCAACTGGACCATCCGTAGAGGATCGAAACTCGTCTTCAACGACGGCACATCGCAGGAGTGCACCTTCGACGAAGGAAATTATTTCAATTGCGGCCCCGCGCGGTTGCCCTCCATCCACAAAACCATGCTCGGCTATTGCGATGAACTTGGCGTCGAGCTCGAAGTTGAGGTCAACACCTCGCGCAGCACGCTGCTCCAGAACGATACTGTTTTCGGCGGCAAACCCATCTGCCAAAGGCAGGCCGTCAATGACACTCGCGGTTACGTCGCCGAGCTGCTGGCCAAGTGTGTGCAGCAGGGAGCGCTCAATCGGGCGTTCACTGCCGACGACCACGTCACCGTCATGGAATTCCTGAAAGCCTACGGCTCGCTCAACAAGGATTACCAATACCAGGGTTCATCGCGTTCCGGCGACCTGCAGCTGCCAGGCGCAGCCGATCAAGTCGAGATCCCTCGCGCTCCGCTTCCTTTCTCTGATTTGCTTCACTCGAAGTTCTGGCACCCCATGCTGTTCGAGGAAATCCTCGATATGCAGGCCACCATGCTTCAGCCCATCGGCGGCATGGACCGCATCCCGTACGCATTCGCCAGTTCCCTGGGCACTTTGGTCCGCTATAACTCACCGATTACTGAAATCAGAAAAACCGCGAACGGGGTTCGCGTGCTGTATCGTGACGGCGAAGCCGGCCCAATGCGTTCTCTGGAAGCGCCGTATTGCATCTGCACGCTGCCGCTGACGATCCTGCGGACCATACCCAACGACTTTGCTCCGCGCGTGAAATCCGCGATCGAGCAGCCTGTCTACGATTCCGCCTTCAAGGTTGCATGGGAGTCGCGCCGCTTCTGGGAGCAGGATGGCGACGAGATTTACGGTGGCCTCTCGTTCCTCACGTCGGGTCCAATCGAGGTCGTCTGGTATCCCAGTGCGAAGCTGATGTCCAAACGCGGCGTACTGGTCTCCGGCTATGCCATGGAAAATTTTGGAGACTTCGGCAAGCTTCCCTCCACCAAAGCAAAACTTGCAGCCTCCAGAGCAGCTGTCGAAAAACTGCACCCCGGCAAGGGGAAAGAACTCGAGAAGCCGATGTACATGTGCTGGGGCAAGGTGCCGTACAGTCTCGGCTCCTGGGTCAGCCGCGGGCCCGACTATCCTCCGCAAAGCGAAGCGGCTTATTACGATGGACCATACCGCGAGTTGATTGTTCCCGATGACCGCATCTACTTTGCTGGCGATCACTGCAGCCACATCATCGGCTGGCAGGAAGGCGCCGCGCTCGCAGCCCAGCGCACGATCATGATGATCGCTAAGCGAGTCTCTGAATCAGTTTGATCTGGGCGCGGCGAACAACTTTTCAAGTGGAGAAACCAATGCGAAAAATTCTTCCGGCCCTCACCCTCACGCTGCTCTCGTTCCTGGTTCTTGCGCACATCGCTGCGGCCCAGACGAACGTTCGTCACATTCAGGACGAAGATCGCCCCATTGCTACCGGAGTCTGGGTAGGCGATACTCTCTATCTGAGTGGACAGTTAGCCGCGCCGGCGACCCCGGCTGATCCAGCCAAAGGAACTCCCGCAGTCTACGGCGACACAGAGGTGCAGACCCAGAGCACGCTGACCAAAATACAGGCGGCGCTCAAGGGCGAAGGACTTACCATGGGCGATGTGGTCATGATGCACATCTATCTGGTTGGTGACCCTGCCAAAGGTGGCAAGCTCGATTTCCCCGGCATGATGGCCGCCTACACCCGCTTCTTCGGAACCAAAGACCAACCCAACAAGCCTGCCCGTAGCGCCATGCAGGTCGCAGCTCTCGCCGCTCCCTGGGCCCTGGTGGAGATCGAGGTAATCGCGGCCAAGGCTTCCGGAAAGCCAACTCACTAAGTCATAGATTCATTGGAAGATACTTTGGATAGGTTTCTTAACAGAAATTTGTTCCCAACCCGCCAGTGCACGGGGGTAATGATACTTTTGTACCCCCTCCACTGCCCCCTTTGGGTCTTTCCATCTTCCTCACGGCACGCCACAATTACTTTCGAACCAGGATCACCCGCTGACATGGAAAAAGCTCTTGGAACCGCCCTTGCACCCACTCCTTTCGCCAAGAAAAAGGTGGCGGCTCGCGCTGCCTTGGTCGACCTCAAAGAGTCTTCCAGATTTCTGCTCACCGAATGCTTCCGCCAGTTCGGCATCGAAACGGTTGTCACTTCGGCGGGATCTGCGGAGCGTTTGCGCCAGGAGAAATTCGAGGCCTGTGTCATCAGCCTCGCTCCCGGCGCCGAGCAGGTGATGGAAGCCGCGCGTACTTCTCCGTCGAACAGCCGCCTTGTCCTCTACGGTCTCGGGGGCAGCGCGCAGGAAGCGATGCGCTATTCCAAATACGGCATCAATGCCATGTTTCAGGAGCCTCTGGAGCGACCCGCAGCCATGAAGCTGGTGCGCGCCACGCATATGCTCGTGCTGCACGAATTCCGCCGCTACGCGCGCATTCCCATCATGACCGAGGTCACGGTCGTCAGCCAGGATGGCCACCGCCTCACCGCCTCCAGCCTCGAAGTCAGTTCCGGCGGCATGTCTCTGAAGAGTTCTGAAGACATGCCGGCAGGAACGAATGTGGAAATATCTTTTTCACTGCTCACTCTGCCTCGCGTAAACGTGCGCGGCGTCGTCACCTGGCGAAAGAGCAAATCTTTTGGTATCCGCTTCGACGCGAGCGACGATCGCCGCCAAAAAGTCAAAGCCTGGATCGATACCTACCTGGAAAGTTAGCCCGCCGGATTATCGTCCCACTCGCGCCGTAAACCTCCTGTCCTACTTCGGCATCCCATTCCCGCCACTTGTTGGCGGTCGAGTGATTCCGCCTCGCTCTCCACACGTTCGTCTAAGGAGCACCCCGTGACAATCAAGACGCATTCAGCGAAATCACAAGGTACAAAACCGTCCTGTCGAAAGCATGGGAACACGACTTCGAGAATACCGGGCGCGATGGGACTCGCGCTCGCCTTCGTATCGCTTCTGGCCCTGCACACCTTGGCGCAAGCTCAGAGCTTCACCGACAAAGTGATCTACAGTTTTTCCGGCGGAGCGGACGGGAATGAGCCTCTGTTTTCAGGTGTGGTCCGGGATAAAGCAGGAAACTTTTACGGCACCACGTACGCGGGCGGTGCTTTCAACTATGGCACCGTTTTCAAAGTGGATGCTTCGGGAAACGAAACTGTGCTCCACAGCTTTGGACAGAAGAGCTTTGGACCAGGTAATGATGGGCGAACTCCGTACGCCGGAGTGGTGATCGATGCTTCCGGCCATCTGTTCGGCACGACTTACGAAGGCGGTATCAAAAACATACAGTGCCTGAAGGGTTGTGGGATTGTGTTTGAAATCGATCCGAACAGCAGTGAGAAGGTGCTGTATAGGTTTACCGGCGGGACGGATGGTGGGCTTCCCTTTGGAGGCGTGATTCGAGATTCACGTGGCAACTTGTACGGCACGACCGAGATCGGCGGGGCATCGGGCGCGGGAACCGTTTTTAAGGTGGATCCCAGCGGAACCGAGACGGTTCTACACAGCTTCGCCGGGCAGCCCGACGCTCAATATCCGGAGGCGGGTTTAATCTGCGACGAAGTGGGCGATTTTTACGGTACGACCTCGGCCGGCGGAGTATACGGCCTCGGCACGGTGTTCGAGTTGGACGCATCTGGCCATGAGACTGTGCTGTACAGCTTTGCAGGCAGCTTCAACTCGGACGGCCAAGGTCCGGATACAGCCTTGCTTCGAGCTCCTAACGGCGATCTCTACGGAACCACGTTTCAGGGCGGCAACGGCATTGGAACGGTCTTCAAAGTGGATACGAGCGGGCACGAGACAATCCTCCACGCCTTCGGCAGTTTCCAGAATGACGGAGCCTATCCTGAGTCGCCCCTGGCTTTTGACTCCCAAGGGAACGTCTATGGCACGACCATCCAGGGCGGAACATTCGGCCTACCTGGAGGAGTTGTTTACGAGATCAGCGCTGAAGGCGCATATTCCGTGGTCTACGACTTCGGCGGAAAATCAGACGGCAGCGCACCTGCGGGACCTCTGCTTCCGGGCTCGGACGGCAGCTTCTTCGGTACCACGTCCTCGGGCGGTTCGGCAGGGCCTGGAACGGTGTACCAACTGATTCCCTAAGGCTGGTCAATTTAATCTCGGGCATAAATACTCATGTGGGGACGGGCGCCTCGCCCGTCCCGCCGAGCGCAGCGAGGCGCACCCAGCACGAATCCCGCTACAATAACCGGGTGACGCAAGCTGCCACCGACGAAGTTACCACCAACCCCGTCACTCCCTCCCCACGCCGCTTCACACTCCGCCAACGCATCATCCTGCGCATCATCATCACCGCCGGATACTGGTTCATCCGCCTTATCGGCCCCACGCTCCGCGTCTGCATCTCCCGCGAAGAAGGTGCACAAGAAACCATCGCGCAGCGGCCTCTGATCGGCTCTTTCTGGCACGCGTGCATTATTCCCTCGACTTACTTTTGCCGCGACCTCGGCATCCGTGTCATGAGCAGCAACAGCTACGACGGCGAGTACATGGGACGCATCATCCGCAAATTCGGCTTCGTCGCCGTCAAAGGCTCCAGCAGCCGCAACGCCGTGCGTGCCCTGCTCGGCCTGCGCCGCGCTCTGCAGCAAGGCTGGACCGTCGCCTTCAGCATCGACGGCCCCCGCGGCCCGCGTCACAAAGTAAAGCCCGGCCCGGTAGCGCTGGCGCGCTCGTCAGGCGTTCCCTTGACCATGTATCACATGGCCGTCGACCGCGCCTGGGTTCTCAACACCTGGGATCGTCTGATCAT
>CAYOVU010000164.1:0-9795 GCA_964407505.1 uncultured Acidobacteriaceae bacterium
TCCACATGACCGTCGAAGCGGATGCGGTCGGGAGCCCGCCGAAATGTTGCAGGCTTGCCCACGTCGTGCAGCAGCGCTCCCCACGCCAGCGTAGGCGGGCAAGGATCTGGCAAATTGTCGAGCAGCAACAGCGTGTGCACGAACACATCGCCTTCGGGATGAAACTCTGGCGGCTGCTCGACGCCTTTCATCGCTGAAATTTCCGGCAAGATTTCTTTCAGTAAACCGTTCTCATCCAGTAGAAGAAAAGCGCGTCGAGCGTGACCTTCTATGAGCATTTTTGTGAGTTCATCGCGGACTCGCTCGCGTGAAACAACGTGGATTTCGTGGGCCAGTTGTTGGATCGCAGCCTGAGTGCCGGCCTCGATGGCATAGCTAAAACGCGCGGCAAAGCGCACCGCCCGCAACATGCGCAACTTGTCTTCCGCAAAGCGCCACTCCGGATCGCCGATGGCCCGAACGATGCCGGCTTCAAGATCTTTACGCCCGCCCACGAAGTCAAGCACTTCTCCGCTCACGGGATCGAGCATCATGCCGTTGATAGTAAAGTCGCGGCGGGCAACGTCCTCGCGGGGATCCTGGCTGAAGCGGACTTCATCGGGATGGCGCCCGTCGGAATATCCGAGATCGCTTCTGAAAGTTGCTACTTCGACCGTGAATGGCTTGCCACTGCTGGCTTCGGCGGAACTAAAGACAGGCGACACAGAGGAAGCCACAGGCAAAGGAACCAGGACCACGCCAAACTGTGCTCCTACCGCGTAAGTTTCCGGGAAGATATCCATTACTTGCGTAGGAGTTGCGCTGGTCGCGACGTCGTAATCCGCAGGCTCACGCTTCAGAAGTAGATCGCGCACGCATCCGCCCGCTAGGTAGGCTTGGAAGCCATGCCGGCGCAGGGTTTGGATGATTGAGGTGGCGAAATCCTTGGACATGGGAATTGATATTCGGCTATTTAGCGTTCAGCCCGCGTTTTCGATTAAGCTAGAAATTACATACTACGAAACCAGATTATGCCAGATGCTTATATCCTCGGCATCGAAAGCTCGTGCGATGAGACTGCCGCTGCGATTGTGCGCTCGGGCGAACAAATTGTCTCGAACGTAGTGGCTTCTCAGATCACGACGCATCAGCCTTACGGCGGTGTGGTGCCGGAATTGGCTTCACGCGAGCACCTGCGGGCGATTGTTCCCGTTGTGCGACAAGCTCTGGCTGATGCCACTCAGACTTACGAATCCGTCGATGCGATCGCAGTTACGCAGGGCCCCGGCCTGGCGGGAGCGCTGCTGGTGGGCATCAGCTATGCCAAGGCTTTAGCTTTCGCGCTCGACAAGCCGCTGATTGCCGTCAATCATCTCGAAGGCCACATTCATGCGGTTTTGCTTGAGGAGCGTCAGAAGGGCAACCGTGAGTTGCAATTTCCCGTGCTGGCTTTGGTGGTCTCAGGTGGGCACACTCACTTATATCTTGTCGTGCAAAAGAATGAAGGTTGGACGTACAAAAACATTGGCCACACTCGTGACGACGCAGCTGGCGAAGCCTTCGACAAAGTTGCAAAGCTGCTTGGCCTGGGCTATCCCGGCGGCCCGATCATAGACCGCCTCGCTCCCCATGGTGATTCAACCGCAGTGATGTTTCCTCCGACTCAAATTAAGCACCGGGACCGTCGCGACCACTGCGAATCGAAAAAAACCGTGCAAGATCAGGCATCTGAGGCTGAGTATCCGCGCTTCGATTTTTCTTACAGTGGCATCAAGACAGCGGTGCTGCGTTACGTTGAAGTTCATCAGATGCACGAGAGCATCGAGAGCCGGCGCAGAGCCTTGACGAACATCCCGCGGCCTAGGCTCGAGGACTATCTCGCGAACTGCGACCGCCAGACGCTCGACCTGGTCGCATCGTTTCAGAGAGCGATCGTAGAAGATCTAATCGGCAAGACCTTGTCAGCGGCACGCGCCAATGATGTTGCAACACTGTTTGTTACCGGCGGAGTGGCGGCGAATTATGAATTGCGAAGCACATTCGAGCGCCGGGGCGCCGAGGATGGCCTGCAAGTGTACTTTCCGTCGCGGCCTCTCTCTACCGACAACGCTGCGATGATCGCAGCCGCGGCCTACCCCAAATTTCTGACGAAGGATTTTGCGGCAATGGACTTTTCCGCCGAGGCGAATTTACGCTTGCGCTAGGTTGCGCGGTCAGAATGCCTGCGACAAGTGAAAGCGGGAAACCGGATGCCGGCTATTTTCCTGCCCCGCGACCGTGGCTTTTTCCCAGCACCGCATCGAGTGCCTTTTCGAGCTGGCTCTGGATATCGATGTCCTTATAAATGGCGATGTTGGCGCGTTTTTCGTTCTTGTCGAAGCCGCTGGCGCGGCCTGCCACAATAATGATCGGAATGTTTGCAGTATCCGGATTTTTCTTCAGCGCGGTAATCAACTCGCTGCCCGACATCTTGGGCATTTGCATGTCGGTAACAATCACGTCCGGGCGTACACGCTCCATAATGTGCAAGGCTTCCAACCCATTCGCGGCCGACTCCACCGCGTAGCCGCGCTCTTCGAGAGACCGGCAGACGGTGTACCGGATGAGCATGGAATCATCGACGACCAGCGCTACAGGCATGAAAAACAATCGTGCAGACCGCACGCCCCTTGGGCAGCAGACTAACAGAGCCTTTTTGTCAGGAACAAGCCAGAACCTCGGGGAACTGTTACCTTGGTGACGTCGATGAATATGAGCATGCGGGCGGACGCGCCACAGGCAACTCAACATCCGTTGCAACTTAACTTACGACTCCTGAGCGTCACTTTCGGTGCTTTCTTCAATGCTCATGTCTTTGAGTTCGCTGGATTCGAAGACTTCGCGGCATTCCAGGCATTCCACGAATTCGGCGTCTTCGTCGCGGCTCACGATTTGCACACGTGGATGCTTGCAGGGCTGCTTCTGCGCGTTCTGAGCATGAGAGGACGGCTTTGAACTCATAAATCCGAGAGCCTTCGTCCCTAAAAGACACTGCGGGACGGATTCGCTTGGGGGATTTCCCCGGTATTTTAGACCTGCCACTCCACTTGTCAAGTCCTAAGGCGTTATTCTCAGGTCGAAACTGTTACGAATCGCGAAATTCCGACCGAAATCGTCGGCGATTTGTAAGCCAATCAGCCCCCGGCAGTTACCATTCGCCGCCCTGTTTTAGCAGCTGTCTGCAAAGGCTTGCATAATTCCGGGCGGTAGACGTAGAATGAAGTACGACAGAAAAGGTCGTAGATATATCCGGCGGCATTGGTCGGGATTCGGAAGTCAGCCAGTTTACAGTTTCGCAGGTCGACGATGCTCAAGCTAACCAAAAAAGCGGATTACGCGCTGATGGCTATGAAACATCTCGCGGACCACGCGCATGAAGGAACACGCAGCGCCAGCGCGAAAGACGTTGCAGATTCTTTCGGTATTCCGCCGGAGGCACTGGCCAAGATTTTGCAGCGGCTTGTGAAAGCGGGTTTGTTGCAATCGCAGCACGGCACCAACGGAGGTTACCGGCTGGCGCGAGCGGCACATACGATCTCAGCTTTCGAAGTGATTCAGGCGATCGACGGCCCATTGTTCATTACGTCATGCGTTACAGTCCGCGGCGAGTGCGGCCAGAGTGATCGCTGCAACATCCGCGAGCCGTTGCGTAAGGTGAATGAGAGCATTGAAGCTGTGCTGAAGCGCATCAAGATTTCGCATATGCGGGAAGAACTGGAAACAGCCGAGACCGCCGCAACAAAGCCGTCAGAACTGGTCACGATTATTTAGTCGTAGGTCGCAATCGACGCTCAGCAGTCGTCGCAGATTTTGGCAAGAGCGAAGCATCTAACCAGGTAGGAACAGGAATCAAGGGTAGGAGAAGAATTATGAGCACGGATGTGAAGGTCCCCCAGCAGCTTTCGGTCACGCAGCACCCAACTCCCGAAGGAGTGAAGCTGCCGATCTATATGGATAACCACGCCACCACGCCCATGGATCCCCGGGTGCTCCAGGAGATGCTGCCTTACTTCATGGAAAAGTTCGGCAACTCGGCCAGCCGCAACCACTCGTTCGGATGGGCGGCGGAAGACGGCGTGGAAACCGCACGCGAGCGCATTGCCAAGCTGATCGGCGCCACGACCAAAGAGATTATTTTCACCTCGGGCGCCACGGAAAGCGACAACCTCGCCATTAAGGGCGTGGCCGAGATGTACCGCGAGAAAGGAAATCACATTATCACTGCAGTCACCGAGCACAAGGCTGTGCTCGATACCTGCAAACGCCTTGAGAAACATGGCTATCGTGTGACGTACCTGCCGGTGCAGAAAGATGGTCTGATCGATCTAGAAGATCTGAAGCGCGCCATGGATGACAAGACCATCCTGGTCACGATCATGGCCGCTAACAACGAAATCGGCGTTGTGCAGCCCGTCGCTGAGATTGGCAAGCTTTGCCACGAGCGCGGCGTGATCTTCCATACCGACGCCACGCAGGCGATCGGCAAGATTCCCATCGATGTGAACAAGCAGAACATCGACTTGATGTCGATCTCCGCACATAAAATGTACGGCCCCAAAGGCGTAGGAGCGTTGTACGTCCGCCGCAAGAATCCGCGAGTGCAGATCTCCGCCATCATCGACGGCGGAGGCCACGAACGCGGTATGCGCTCCGGCACCTTGAACGTCGCCGGCATCGTCGGCCTCGGCAAGGCCTGCGCCCTGGCTTCGGAAGAGATGTCTCGCGAAGCGGTTCAGCTTGCCAGTCTGCGCGATCGGCTGCGCGACCGCATCATGAACCGTCTCGATGAAACTTACATCAACGGCTCCATGGAGCATCGCCTCCCCGGCAATCTGAACATCAGTTTTGCTTACGTCGAAGGCGAGTCGTTGCTGATGGGCATCAACGATATTGCAGTTTCGAGCGGATCAGCCTGCACCTCCGCGACGCTTGAGCCATCTTATGTATTAAAGGCTCTCGGCACCGGCGATGATCTGGCGCACAGTTCGATTCGCTTCGGCATCGGCCGCTTCAACAATGCCGCCGAAGTCGATTACGTAGCCGACCGCGTGATTGAAACCGTCGAGCGCCTCCGCGAACTCTCTCCGCTCTACGAGATGGCGAAGGAAGGCATCAATCTGGCGGATGTGAAATGGGCCGGAGAAGCGCACTGATAGCGCGTTTTGAAGGGACCGGATTAGGACACTAGGGTTGCTAGTGCCCCGGAGGGGCAAAGCGATATTAGCCCAGCGCTTCAGCGCTGGGTGTGGGTAAGAAAGAAAAGACCGTAGGGACGGCACAGATTTCAAGTTCGAGGAGAAGCACAAATGTCATACAGCGATAAAGTAATCGATCACTACAACAATCCCCGCAACGTGGGCTCGATGGACAAGAGCAGCGCGGACGTAGGCACCGGCCTCGTTGGTGCCCCTGAGTGCGGCGACGTAATGAAGCTGCAGATCAAAGTCAACCGTGAGACCAACGTCATCGAAGAAGCCAAGTTCAAAACCTTCGGCTGCGGCTCCGCGATCGCGTCGTCTTCTCTTGCCACCGAATGGGTCAAGGGCAAAACGGTTGACGAAGCCCTTGCCATCAAGAACATGGATATCGTGAAAGAGCTATCGCTTCCTCCGGTGAAGATCCATTGTTCTGTGCTGGCCGAGGATGCGATCCGTGCCGCTATCGGCGACTGGAAGAAAAAGCAGGAGAGCGCGAAGCCCGCTGAGTCGGCCGTAGCGCGGTAGGTCCGTCGTGGGGATCTGGATGCGGCGGAGCCGTGATGCATGCTGCTTTGGTTGTGCCGCATCGGCTCAGTCGGGCGGCATGCCGTATTAGTTTTGAAAGGGCGCGGCTTCAGCCGCACACGACTGGGAAGGGCACGACTTTAGTCGTGCCGCAAGCGGCGCGTTTCTGTTGCGGCTTTAGCCGCTGAGGGATCAAATCCGGGAACAAAATGACAACGGCAACCGAACAACTCGCACAAACGTCGCAAGCCGCGCCGGCCAAAGGCATTCAGGTCACTGACAAGGCCATTGCCAAGGTCCGCAGTGCGATGGCCAAGGAAGGCATTTCGCCCGAGCAGGGCGGGCTGCGCCTGGGCGTGCAGGGTGGTGGTTGTTCCGGTCTAAGCTACAACATTCGCTTCGACACTCAGCCGCGCGAACGTGATCGCATTTTTCAATTCAGTGACGTGCGCGTGTTCGTCGATCCGAAGTCGTTTATCTACCTGCACGGCATGATCCTGGATTACCAGGAAACGCTGATGCAGCAGGGATTCGTCTTCGTGAATCCCCAGGCCACGAAGTCGTGCGGCTGCGGCACGTCCTTCTCCGCCTAGGCTCGTGTGGCTCGGACACTCCTGTCCGAGAAAGCTCACCACGAAGCTCTTTGTCCGCGCCTGCACGAATTACCGGCGCAGTTGTTGCGTGCAGTTTATGACGAACCTAACCACCATCACCGCGAAGCCCGCACCGCCGGAAACTCAATCCTGCTGGTCTTGCGGAACCATGCGCGCGGTGCACTTCTGCGATGCTTGCGGCAAAGTCCAACCGCCTGCGCCGGCGGACTATTTCACATTCTTCGGCCTGCCACGGAAATTAAACCTGGATGTCGCTGCATTGGATAAAGATTTTTACCTGCTGAGCCGCAAACTGCATCCCGACGTCAATGCCCGCACCGGAGGCCAGGAGCAGGAGTGGAGCCTGCAGCAAACCTCGCTTTTGAACGACGCTCACCGAACCTTGAAAGACCCGATCAAGCGCACGCAGTATCTTTTGCAGTTGGAAGGCGTAGAGCTTGAAGAACAATCGAAGAGTGCCACGGAACAGGCGCGCTCCACGGGGCAGATTAAAAAGCAAATTGTTCCGCCCGATTTGCTGGAAGAAGTTTTTGAGTTGAACATGCAGCTCGAAGAGTTGCGCATGCAGAAGAAGATGGGTGAGGATGATCCTGCCCTGATCGAAGAGATCGGCAGCCAGAAGTTCGAACTGGAAGAAAAGCAGGAAGCGCTTCTGCGGGAATTGCAAGAGCGCTGGAAGGTCTGGGATGGACTAATCCAGCGCGAGCACAACGGCCAACCCGTCTCCGAAGAGGAGCGCAAACAGGAACGCGACAAAATGGTGGACCTGCTGAACCGCAGAAACTACATCCGGAATCTGGTGCGGGATGTGAATGAAGTGCTGGAAAGCAATTAGCAATTGGCAATTATTTTTTTGCTAACCGCTAATTGCTAATTGCTGGTCATCAAATTTGAACTCAGCATCTATGGCTAACGATCGCATCGTCGGAATCGACCTCGGAACCACGAACTCTCTCGTGGCCTTCATGCAAGGGGAGGGCCCTGTCGTCATTCCCGGAGACGATGGATCGAATCTCGTCCCCTCGGTCGTCGCACTCGACTCGAACAACCAGCCTGTAGTTGGCAATGCTGCGCGCAATTCTTTGATCGATGCACCGGAGCGCGCTGTCTATTCCATCAAACGCCTCATGGGACGCGGCGTTGAAGACATTCAGGAAGAATTGAAATTCTTCCCCTTCCGCCTTGCCGAAGACCTGCAACCCGGCGAAGTTCTGCGCATCAAACTCGGCGATAAGACTTTTACTCCGCCGGAAATCTCCGCGCTCATCCTTCGCCAGCTCAAGCGCAACGCCGAACGCTTCTTTGGCGCGCAGGTCACAAAAGCGGTCATCACGGTCCCTGCATATTTCAACGACGCGCAGCGCCAGGCCACAAAAGATGCCGGCCGCATCGCCGGCCTTGAAGTTCTGCGTCTGGTCAACGAACCGACCGCGGCATCGCTCGCCTACGGACTCGACAAAAAGCAAAATGGAATTGTCGCAGTCTATGATCTGGGCGGCGGCACGTTCGACATCTCTATCCTC
Source organism: uncultured Acidobacteriaceae bacterium (assembly GCA_964407505.1). Taxonomy (GTDB): domain Bacteria; phylum Acidobacteriota; class Terriglobia; order Terriglobales; family Acidobacteriaceae; genus Sulfotelmatobacter. The sequence continues at coordinate 7,879 of CAYOVU010000164.1, forward strand.
AAGCTTCACGACGGCATCTTCGAAGTGATCGCAACCAACGGCGACACGCATCTTGGCGGCGACGACATCGATAATCTGCTGATCACGATTGCACTCGACGACCTGCTCGGCGACCTTGGTCTCGACTTTCGTCGCAATGGAGAAGCCGTTCAAGCCATTCGCAAGGCGGTCATAGAGGCTAAGATCGCGCTCTCCTCGCAGTCTGCGGTGAAGCTGGACGTCGAATTGCCAAGCGGCAAGAGCTATCGGCGCGAGATCACGCGCGCGCAGTTCGAACAACTCATCAAACCTATCATCGACCGGACGATCGGCCCTTGCAAGCAGGCGCTGAAAGATGCCGGCCTCAAGCCTGAACAAATCGACGAAGTGGTTCTCGTCGGCGGATCGACTCGCATTCCGAAAGTTCGCATGCTGGTAAAAGAACTGTTTCATCGCGAGCCGCACACGGATCTGAATCCCGATGAAGTCGTCGCGCTGGGCGCGGCTGTACAGGCAAATATTCTCGGCGGAGGATCCGAGGCCACCGAGAACATGCTGCTGCTCGACGTCACGCCGCTATCCCTCGGCATCGAAGTTGCCGGCGGAGTCACCGACAAAATCATTTTGCGCAACTCAACGATTCCCGCGTCTTCCACGCAGTTCTATACGACGCAAGTCGACGGGCAGGCCAACGTTGCCATCCATGTGCTGCAAGGTGAGCGTGAATTGGCGAAAGACTGCCGCTCGCTGGCGCGCTTCGATCTCAAGGGCATTCCGCCGATGGCCGCTGGCATGGCCCGCATCGAGGTGAAATTTCTCATCGACGCCAACGGCATTTTGCACGTCTCGGCACGCGAGCAGCGCAGCGGCAAGGAAGCGGAGATTCAGGTGCAGCCCAGCTACGGACTTACCGACGAGCAAGTCGAAGGCATGATCCTCGATTCGTTCGACAGCGCGGAAGAAGATTTCCGGCAGCGCCAGGTCATCGAAGCACGCAACGAGGCTTCGACGATTCTGGCAGCTCTCGACAAAGGCAAAAAAAGTCCGGCCTGGGGACACCTTACTACCGACGAAAAGAAGAAGATCGCGAAGATGGAGAAAGCTTTGATCGCGGTAAGGGCCGACGAAGACTATCAGGCGATCCGCAAAGCCATCGACGCTCTGAATCAAGGCACGACGCGTCTAGCGGAACTGATGATGGATAGTGCAGTGTCGACCGCGCTGAAAGGCAAGACCATGGACGAAGCCGACATGGGCGAAGGCCCAACCGCCCCGCATCCCATGGCGAAAGCAGAATTTGAGTAATGGTCACATGCAAGAATTGTCATCCTGAGCGGAGTAAGGCTTCGCTGAAAGCGAAGTCTGACGGAGTCGAAGGATCCCTATAGCCGCGCAAATCCTGCAGGGAGGGTGGCAAGAAAAACAAAGATTGAGGTAGACATGTCAGAAGAAAAAAATCAGGGCACCGGCACAGCCACCGAAGAAGCCCCCGGCGAAAACACGCTAGGCCCAAACACGGTGCAGATCACGTTTCTCCCCGAGGGCAAGACCGTGCAGTTCGAGCACGGCAAACTGCCCTACGAGGACCACGGCAAAGAAGAGTCGATTCTCGACATCGCGCTGAATTACGGAATCCCACTCGATCACGCCTGCGGAGGCAATTGCGCCTGCACCACCTGCCACGTATGGGTCAAAGAAGGCGCCGAAAATCTTTCCCCAATGGATGACGACGAAGCCGACCGCCTCGACATGGCGGCCGATTTGCAGTTAAACTCACGTCTCGGCTGCCAGGTGCAGATCACGAAGCCGGGTAAGGTCGTCGTCGAGATCCCAGCCTGGAACCGCAATTACATCTCGGAAGAACACCACTAGGGCAGCAATTGGCAATTAGCAGTTAGCACGGTACTAAGCCTTGCAGACTCGCCGTCATCATCGGGG